>CACYXI010000090.1 GCA_902778265.1 uncultured Bacteroidales bacterium
TCCAAACGAGTTCCTTGTGACCGTAGGCTCAAACGAGGTGGAGCAGCTTGCAAAGCTGAAGGAGGGCGACATTATCAAGATCGGTCTTTCGTTCTTCGTACGCTCCTACACCACAAGAGAACAGAAGGAGTACCAGAGTCAGGCGATAACGGGATGGGGTATCGAAGTGGTTCAAGTGTCAGGCTTCTGAGGATATGGCAGCAAGCTGCTTTGAACTGACAATAATTACCAATCTTACCAATCTTTAACCAATAAGAAATATAAATTTATGGAAAAAGATTGCGCAGATTGGTAATTTTTGTCAGTTAAAAAGCAGCTTGCTGCTGTGTTATTTTACAATCCGAACTTGAACTTTGCGCCTATGCGGCACCAGATACCGGGCTGGGGAATGGTGGCGTAGTCGTAGTATTTCTTGTCGAAGAGATTCGTTGCGTCAAGATATACGGACCAGCGGGGGGCATCCCACGAGAGACGGGCATCGGTGAGGGCGTAGGATGGATTGTCACGACCTACACGGTCTTGCCATCGCCATGAGAGACTGAGGTTGAGGCGTTTCCATAGCCTTCCGTCGGCACTCAACACGACCTTGTGACGGAGATAGTCCATTGCGTATTTGCTGCTGATGACCGTTACATCGTACTCGGAATTCTCGTTGATGTAGCTGTATTTCGCAGATAGCTTTCGCAGAGGGCACGATGCGCTCCATAGCTCCTGCGGAAGGAGGTTGAGGTTGAGTTCGAAGCCTTTGTTGTCAAGACCGAAATTGACGGAATGGAAGATGCCGTCAGACTCTCCCGTGAGGGCATCGGAATACGTTACCCAGTCTATCATATCCGTCTTGTGGGAATAGAAGAGCTGTGCCTCTGCCATGAAGCCGTTGGCGCGGTATTGCGCTCCGAGCTGGTAGTCGGTTGTCTTCTCGGGTTTCAGGTTGCTGTTGCCCTCGATGTTCGCTCCGCTATAATAGAGGTCGGTGAAGGTTGGCATTCGGAGAGCCATGTTCCATGAGGCGTAGAGCTTCCACGCATCGGTGGGGCGGTAGCTGATGTCGATGCCTGGATAGACGCGCCACTTGGTGTCGAGACCGTCGTTCATGTTCGCCAGAAGTCCGAGGGAAACGGTGAGGTCGCGCAGGAGGATGTCGTGCTCAAGGAATGCGGAGAGGTTGGTTCGCGTGTCCTTGTACTTGTAGAGCTTGTCGGCTTCGGCATCGTGCCCGCCTGTCTTTTCCCAGTCGGATTCGGGCATTGGCTTGCCGAGCTTAGTGCTCTTGATGCCCTCGCCACGTATTTCTAAGCCGAGGGATGTCTTGCCGAGAGGAGAGGAGAACCATGCGTTGAGCGATGCGCCACGGGAATCGACCTTGTGGAAGTTCTCGCCTGCGGGGTTGTCCTTGTGCCATTGGTAGTGGTCGAACCAGCGGTTCCAGTAGAGCTGTGGCGCGAGGTGTACGGCACCAAGCTTGATGTCGGCGTTGAGGGCAGCCATCAGTCGCTCGTTGCTCTCCCATTGGTCGGTGGAGGAAGCACCGTAGAACGTGTTGGCGGCGTAGGGCTTGTAGCTGTAGCCGAGCTGTCCGCTGAGGGTGGCGTTAGCCCCGATCTCGGCGGTGGCGTGGTAGAAGAGGCGCGAGGAGGTGAAGTTGCTGTTAGGCGTTGCTCCGTCGGTGCGCGTGTAGCCGCCAGAGAGGGCGTGGTGCGTAGAGCCAAAGGACTTGGCGAGGGAGGCATTCGCGTGGGCGTAGCCGTACTGGCCAGCAGCAACATGAACAACGGCCTCTCCCCCCGCCCTCTCCCGTAGAGAGGGAGCCGATTCGGGCACGGCCGTTACAATATTTATCACGCCATTGAACGCGCTGGTGCCATAGACACGCGCGGCAGGTCCTTCGAGCACTTCTATGCGCTCGATGTCTTCGGGAGAAACGGGAAAATCGGCTGATAAATGACCTGTGTGGGGTGAGGAGATGTTGACACCATTCAACAGAATGGTAATCTGGTCAAAATTTCCTCCACGCACGGATATGTCCGTCTGTACACCAAAGCCACCACGCTGACGGACATCGACGCCGGTAGCTAATTTCAAAATGTCGTTGATACTCTCTGCCGCCGCACGATGAATATCCTCTCGTGTGATGACAGACACGATCTTTGCTGACTCAGCGAGAGTCAACGGAGCGCGAGAGCCAGTGACGACCACCTCTTCGAGCTTCAGTTCTGAGCGCTGGAGCGAGTCGCCGGTTGCCTCGGTGATGACGCTGATACCGTCTGCCTTTGCGTGGGAGAGGGTAGCGACGCTGAGGGTTCCGATGAGCACCTCACGGCCAGCTACGGCGAAGAGGGCGTAGCCTTTGCGTGAGAAATGCTTGAATCGCAATGCCTTGCGCTCACAGAAAAGTTTCTGTTGCATCTGTTTTTTTGTTATTGATAATTAATTATAAATAGGGGAGCGTGTGCTCCTTTCTTTTTTTCGGCGTGCAAAGGTAAGGAAATAATTTCAGATAACCAACAGAAACGGGGAAAAAGTATCTATTTTATCAGGATAGGCACGCAGAACTCAAGTAGTGAGCCAATGAGATTGCCTTGCTTGTCGTATGCGCAGAGTTTGATGGATGAAGCAGCATGATTGTTGCCCCATTTGCCGTTGTCCTCAAAGACTGCGTATGTGGCGTTGTCTTCTTCGTTGTAGAAGAATCGGGCAGACATTCCAACTTGCTTTTCAAGGTTAATGTCGTTGGTGAAATCATCATAAAGCACAGTATAGACGGAGTGGCCCTGGAATGTTCCGACTTTTTGGCCAGCATTGATGGTGATGATGCATGTGTTTTCGTCGATGCTGACTGGAATTGAAAGGTCGTAGTCGCTGAATGCGAGAGCGTAGGACACGTTGCCGACTGTGTCGGTTTCTGATATTAATTCCACGCTTACGGGGGCAGTCTCTTCTGCTCCAGAAATTAATAGCATTTCTCCGAGCAGATCACGCTCAATGTCACATTGCTGAATGAAGATGGAGTCTTTGGTACTGCCTGTCTCGTAGTAAACAAATCCGTTGCGGAGGTGTCCGGTAGTGTTCTCTTCTACCGTAATATGAAGAGCCTCAGCTTCAGTCTTGCAGGTAATCCATTTCTCCTTTGTTTGGCATTTTAGGTCAATGTTGCAGTTGTAAGGCACTACGAACGTGGTGTCTTCATCGTTTAGGAACATGTCCTTCGCATCAACAGAAATGATACTACCTTTCTGAATGACCGCGACCTCGGCTACATCGTTGCCGCTCTTGATAATGACCTTTCCGCTACGATACTCGATGTTGAGGTTGTCGGTGGTCTTTACCGTGATGGTGTTAGCGTTTACTGAGGTGGAGAACCAGTTTGATGTGGAGGTGGCGTCGATAGGGGAGGGGGCATCGACAATGATAGTACCTTCGGAAGCCTTGACGCTCATATCTGATACGGTCTGACTTACGATTCTGATAGAATTGGTAAGGGTGTATTCGCTTTCGCCGTTGTCGGAGCATGAGGAGAGGGCGAGGAGGGAGAGCATTATCAGGAATGTGTGTAAGATCTTTTTCATAACATTTACCTTTTTGAATGAAAAGTGAAAAATACAGGTTAGTGTTTTAGGTGAAAAGCGTATCTTGTATTTTTCACTTTTCATTTTATTAATTTTCAAACGGCATTTCTATTTCTTCTTTATAGACGGTGAAATAGATTTCGGGATTTTCCATTTGCTCCATTCTGATCCATGAAGGATTAGTAGGATTATCGGAGGTAAGGGTGTAGGTAGCGCTATTGTTAGCGTTACAGAGAATGCTTATTATGTAGTTGTAATTTGCATTTGTAAAATACCACAGGCCGTTGCCCTCGCTCTTGTAGGTGTATCCGAAGGTGATGATGTTGTCTGTGATTACGTCAGCATAGATGGGCAATGAGCCGCTGTAGTCGCCACTAATGAAGCTGAAGCTGAAAGCGCCGGAATAGTCGAGGTAGTCGTTAGGACCTAAGAGCATGAGGACGATGTCCTCGCCTTCGCTCAGACTGCCATTCTTCGCTACGTTGAAGTATTTCAAAGTCTGTTCGGACATGCTGCTTGCCTTGAAGAACCAGTAGTTGGTTGTGAGGTGCTCGGTAAGAGGCTGTGGAAGAGAGATCAAGGCAACAGAATTGTCGGTTGGGTTTGCCCAAATACCATCTTCTGAATACAGGAAGCCAGTCACGCTCTTGCCCATGATGTTCACGGTGTCCTTAAACTCAAAGCCGGTCGTTGTGGTGATGAACGGAATCTTCGTACTCTCGCCTGTGTTTGGGTCGGTGAAGGTGAAGACGTTCTTGTTGCGCTTTATGTTAATGGAATCGCCATCTACGACAAGGGCGTATTTGCTGAAGAGCATACGTTTCTCCATCTTCTGCACATCTGTGATGTACTCCTTGGCAGACTGGTTGAGGCGATGCATGTACATGAGGTTTCCGCTGCGCTTGCCCTTGAGGGTGATGAGGTCGCTCTGAACGTCCATGATGATAAATTCGAAGTCGCCGTCCTTTGCTTCGTATTCGCTTGAAGAAGGAGTGGCGTAAGCGTGCATCAATGAGTTGTAGGTATCGAAACTGAGAACGGGACCATCATCGTTTGTGAGCTTGTAGAGGCTCGTCTCGCTTTTGTCAGACTCTTGCGAATAGACGGTTGCCTCTGTTCCCTTGAACTGAATGGCGTATGCTATTCCGCCATAGGTGAGGTTACGGTCGGGGTAGTAGTCGAGAGCCCAACCGTTCTCATTACCTGTAAGAGCCGCCTTGGTCTTGTCGAGAACGTCCTGCATTCGAAGAGAAGATGACGTGCTGAAAATGTCCTCCTGATCAGAGGTGCAGGCCAGAAAGAAGAAGGAAGAAAGGAGAATGGCAAAGAGCAACAACCCCTTTCCCGCCCTACGGACACCCTTTCCCCGTGAAGGGGCAAGGGAATAGTATAATTGATTATCTTTATTCATAATTGTTATTTTTATAGCCTTCGCGCTCTACTCCCTTCCCCATTACGGGGGAAGGGTTGGGGTTAGGGGTTGGTAATATCCATAAGATCCACCTTGCCGGCAACTACGTCTGCCTGACGACGCTGAACCGTGCTACGGAGAACATCGATGTTGATATTGAAGCTTTCCTTCATATAGCGACGGATAATGTCGAGCTTGGTGTTGATGAGTTCGGAAGGAATGTCCTGTTTCTCACCAGTCTTCTCTTCCTTCTCCTTTGCAGCCTTGTCGGCTTTCTCCATCCAACCGTTCCATGTTTCTGCATCATTGGTGATGTACATAGAGAGCATTTCGGCAAAATCTTCCTGATAAGAATGCTGTGAGTAGGCAGAGATGAAACCATTCTGGAGGTATTCTGTATTGTATGGATCCTCGCTCCACATGTCGCCCACATATTTCTTACCAGTAACCAACTGGAAATCTGCGGGAATATCCTTTGTCTGGTTCATGATGTGGGTGAACTCATGGTGGATGGTCTTGAAGTAGTATTCGTTCAAAGCCTCTGCGCCCAATGCAATAGCGCGATTGAGATAGTTGAGACCGGAAAGCAGAATCTTACGACCACCTTCGGCAGTACCGAGGATGATTGTGCCGTTGTTGCGATACTCCCATTCTCCGATGAGGAAGAACATTTTAGGGAAGTAGCGGCGGGTGAAGTCTGTGCCTGCCACCTCGTCGTAACTCTCTATGCAAAGATACTTCACGAGGTGCGCCATTTTCACGGCATCATCGTACTTGGCAGGTACGGTGTAGTATTTGTAGTCGGATTCCGTTTCCTTATACCTGTACTTGAAGTCTATGTTGTATGGAATGACGTAGTTCGCCTCTAACCATTTATCGAACTCTGTCTGCTCCTCGTTGGGCGTAACGATCACGCTCTTGCTCTCGTCTGGATCATCGGAAGAACAAGAGAGGAGGGTTGTAGCTCCCACCGCAAGCATAATGGCATATAGTATATTCTTTTTCATCAAATTATTTATGATTTTAAGTAAAAAATGATCAATGAAAAATTATAAAATACAGATTACTTTTAGGGTTTCAAGCGTAACTTGTATTTTTCATTTTTCACTTTTCATTTATTTCTCGGATTTCTCTCCATTCCAGCATCAAGAACCTTGTTTGGAAGTTGGAGAGCACGTCGTGGATCCTCTTTTTTGAGAAAGTCAATCTTTTTCTCGGGTACTCCGTCTGCGTTCATCACGCGACGTGGAATCTCGATGCCGTAGCGCTTGATGTCGAACCAGCGAAGTCCGAGGTGCATAGTCTCTGTGCGTCGGAAAGTGAGTACTGCCTGAAGCATATTCTCCTGTGTGCTTCCCTCTGCATCTATTGTGAATGAAGGGTTGAGGTGCTTCTTGAGCTGTGACTCGATACTGTCCTTGTCAGAGTATGAGTACTTAGCTTTGTTATAGAACTCGTTCACAATTTCAGTAGTAAGCACCTTGTTGCTCTTGGTTATTGCGTGCATCCACATGGTCATGTCGGCACAGGCCTTGTCGTATTGCTTTAGCATGATGTAGGCTTCTGCACGACTGAGCAGAATCTCGTCTGCTGTGAAGGCAGGATAGGCTGTGCGGTAATGTCCGATCTTTGCCACGGGATCAGTATATTCCATAATGTATGGCAGTTTCCAAAAGATGGTCTTGTCCATGTTTGTTCCAGAATAGACCTTTGGAGTGACATAGAATGCTGTGTAGTTGCCCCAGAGCTGTGTAGCGCGTATGTCTTCTTTTTCAGCAAGATACGCACCATGAGAGTAGCGGGTGTTGTAGATATAGGGACCGAATACTAGACCTGCGGCAGAGTAGGAGGTGAGCAACATGAGGTTGGCATTCTCGTCGGCGTTGATGTATTGGTTACAGATGGCATCAAGGCTCTGCGTCATTGAAGCTATTGCCTGCCAGTTGCGTAGCATGGATGTTGGCTGTTCGCCTATGCACATCGTGGCAGCATCAATAGCCTTCTGCCATTGCTCGGTGAACAGATAGAATCGGGTGGCAAGGGCGTATGCTGCTCGCTTGTTGAAGTGGTACTTTGGTACTGTGTAGTAAGAACCGTTGACAAGTGGCAGACCTTCTTCTATGTCAGCCTGAATATGGTTGTAGAGTTCTGTCATATTTCCACGCTCGTATTTAGGATTGAGTTGCACCTCTGGTTCTGTGAGGTAGGGCAGACCAAGCTGGGTGTTGTTCTTTGCCTTGTCGTAAGGTAGGCAGAACATATTTGCGAGCATGAAATAGTTGTAGGCTCGGCACATAAGAGCCTCGCCTTTGGCCTCTTGCATGGCTGATGATTCTGGCATACTCTCTATTGCTTTTAATACCTCGTTAGCTGCGGAGATTCCAGAGAATGACGATTCCCAGAAATTGGCAAGTGACTCGTTGTCAGTTTCTTTCTCATCCTTCCATGCCCATGTGTCCTCGCAGAAACGATCACTTTCAGGATTCTTGTCGCCATAGTCATCCATATTGTCGGAAACGAGCTCTGCCACATAGATGTGGTCAGCCTCAGGATAGGCACCCACAAGGAGGTTCACTACCTTCTGCTCGTTGTCTATCGTAGCGCGATTATCAGGATTCGTGTCGAGGAAATCGTCACAGCTCACCATGCAGTAAGCCCCTAATATTATTGCGCCTGTGTATGTATATTTTAATAATGTGTTCAGCATAACATTTCACTTTCTATTTAATTTGCCATTCACTTACCAATACCGAGACGTAGTGTAGCTGTGAACTGCTTAGGTGTAGGAGCGGCCACACCACCAGCATTAAAGAACTCAGGATCCTGACCGTTCAGTTTCTTATCTGCATAGAAAAGGAAGAGGTTGGTAGCCTGAAGCTTCAGCGAGAGATTGGCAAGGTGTAGCTTGTCGGTGATGCTCTTTGGGAAGTCATAGCCAATGGAAATCTCTTTCATGCGGATGAAGTCGCCCTTTGCTATGCGCTCCGTACTGTAGTTGTATGCGTTGTAAGCGTATGAGAGGTGTGAGTCGTTCTGATTCTGACGCTTTGATGCGATAACTGGGATGGTGGTGTATTTCTCATCACCAGGTACAGTCCAGCGGTTGTTGAACTCCTTTGGTGTAGATGAGAGGTCTGTGTATTCGTCAGAGAATACTGGGTCGAGACGCACCACGTTGCCGAATGAGTAGGTGATGAACACGTTCAATGACAGATTCTTGTACTTGAAAATGTTACCCAATGAACCAACGTCTGTAGGGTCGATAGTGCCTGAGTACTCAAGGAAGTTGAGCTTATCATTATCCGACTCTTGGAAGTAGATGCCTGTAGTGGTGATGTTGCCATCCTGATCAAGGAACGTAGGAAGTCCCTCGTCGTTAAGTCCCTTGAAAGGAATAGAGAACAAGGCACCTACTGGATAACCCTCACGTGCAAATGCCTTTGGTGCGCCTCCGCTATCCGACGCATCTACTCGTGCCACGAGTTCCATGACGTTTGTGCTTGTCTGAAGGTCGGTAACGGAATTTGATGAGTGGGAGTAGATGAAGTTTGTTGCCCAACTGAACTCTGGTGTCTTGATGTTTGTGGTAGAGATACTTATCTCCACACCATGCGCTCTCATAGAGGCTATGTTGCCGAGCTTCTGAATCTGACCGCCTATGCCCTGTGTGGTTGCGTAGCCAATAAGGTCGTAGTTGTTGCGTCTGTACCAGTCAAGCTCAAGGTTGATGCGGTTATTGAGGAAACCAGCCGACATACCGAGGTTCAGCTCATGCTTCTTCTCGTAGGTCAGTTCCTCGTTGGCGAGGTTCTTCACGTAGAGCATGCTCTCACGCACACTTGCGAATGGACGCCAAGGTGTCTTACTACCTATCTCCACGATGGCATTTGACACGCTTGGACGCTCTGCCGTCAGCGAGTAAGAAGCGCGTAATGTGAGGTGGGAGAGGATAGGCTCGTATTTCTCGAAGAAATCCTCCTCGTGCACGTTCCATGAACCTGACACGTTCCATGTAGGCAACCAACGAGCTGCACGACTCTTGCCCATACGGTTGGTTCCCTCATAGCGATAAGTGCCATTCACGGTGTAGCGACCCTTGTATGAGTATGTGCCGTTGGCGAAGAAAGCGGCACTACGTTCGTGCTTGTTTTCGAGAGTGTAGTAGTCGGTATTCTCCTCAGAACCCTTTTTGAATACCTGATAAGCGTAGTTAGGAATTTCGCCCATAGTGTATTGCATACCCCAGCCACGGAACCAAGTCTTATGTCGATCTACGAAGTTGGTTTCCATACCGCCATAGAGGTTCACGATGTGATCTTCGTCGAATACATCGTTATAGGATGCCGTGAAACGTGTGTCCCACTTGTACATATTGCGGTCTGTGCGCTCGTAGATACCTCCATCGGGAAGTACTGAGATTGGGAGCGCATAGATGTCGTCGGGATTCTTGTAGAGAAATGGGTTCTCGTCTCTGATGGTAGAATTGCCCATAGCACGGTATGCCAATGCCTGATTGCAGTTGTCGAGAATATAGTGTTCCTGACGTGTAGAAGTGTTCTGAATACCGCCGAGCAATGTAAGCTCTACCTTCTGTATAGGCTTGTACTTCAGACTACCCGTTATGCGGAAGTCGTTCACTCCAAGCTCCATGTAGTTACTCTCCAGTTCGTTGAAGATGTTGAAGTCGGCATAGTTGCGTATGTAGTATGTGTCGGCATCAAGAGCACGAGAGGTGTTCATAGAGTAAGAGTAAGGGTTGATGTCGAAGTCGCGCTTCACCTCACCTGTAACTGGGTCAGTCTCTTTGCCGATAGTACCTGGTGCTTCTTGTTTGCGGTATGATGCGTTGGCAATTACGTTGAACTCCAGTCTCTTGTTTATGTTGAACGTTGAGTTGAGGTTTGCCGTGTAGCGCTCCACCTCGCTCCTCTTATACCAGCCCGGATCATACATGGCACTAACCGATACATAGTGCTGTGACTTCTCCGAACCTGACGAAATGCTGACCGAATGGTTGTGCATAATGTTGTTGGTAAACAAGCGGTCGAACCAGTTTGTGTTTCTCATCTCGGCAGCACGTAGATAGGCATTGCGAGCCGCTGTGGTGTTGGCAAGTCCGAACTGACCTGTTGAAGGATCGTAGTCAGTAATAAGCTGATACATCTTGCCATACACACCACTCTCCGATTTCTTTGCAATCTCCGCATAGTTGAGGTAGCCCTTCTGCTCAAGTTCCTGATACACGGACATCTGATCCTGAGAGTTCATGATGTTGAAGTTGCTGTAACTGGGCTTCAGACGCATGGTATATTCGCCTGTATAGTTTACGAAAGCACTACCAGACTTACCCTTCTTTGTTGTGACAACGATCACACCAGCCATAGCACGTGCACCATAGATAGATGTTGCAGAACCGTCCTTCAGAATCTGGAATGACTCGATATCGTCAGAATTAAGACCTGCTATTGCACTTGAAATAAGTGTCTCGGCATCACCAGAAGAAAGGTCGTCGGCACTTACCTCGGTCACATCTTCCATAATGACTCCATCAACAACCCATAGTGGTTTTGACGAACCATAGATAGACGTAGCACCACGTACACGAATCTTGGGCGCAGTACCGAATGTGCCTGACACGTTCTGCACGCTTACACCTGCAGCACGACCTTCGAGCGAACGTGAAATATCTGCCATACCGTCAATCTTTGCCGACGTGGCATCGAGTTTAGCCGTAGCGCCTGTGAACAGACGCTTGTCGGTCTTCACCATACCAGTAACTACCACGTCGTCAAGCATACCGTCGCTGACAAGGCTCACCACCATACTATCCTTTGGGCTGATGGTCTGCGTCTTCATGCCCACATAGCTGACAGACAGTTTCTTGCCATTCGGTACATCGATGGTGAACTTGCCATTAGCGTCGGTGGTGGTACCACTCTTGTCGCCTTGCACCATAACAGTAGCACCGATCACAGGCTCACCATCCTCTTGCGAGAGTACGGTACCCGTAATCTTTGATTGTGCCAGCGCTGTTGTTGCCATACACAGCAGACCGATCAAAAACAGGACAAGTCTTTGTTTCATATATTTTATTTCTCTTTATGCGTGAAGATTTATTATGTCTTCTTGGGTTAATAGAACTTTTAAGTGTATGAGTGTGACTATGTTAACAATTAAGGTCGTTTTTAATGTCTCTGCAAAATTATGCAAAATACATCAAAAAAACGAATAAATCCCTGAATATTTGTTGTATAAATGACATTTGTCAAGGTTCGGGACGGAAAATGCTTTCAAAAAGGCATAAAAAAAGAACCAGTAGAAACTCACGTCTCGGCTGGTTCTCCAAAACTTTTATTTGATTATGAAAGGGGGAAACATTGTTATTGATTTTCCTTTGTAGAGAGATTTCGCGATTTTGATATTAAGAAATTAATATATTAAGATATTGTCGGAATGTTGCGAGACGTTAATCTCTTAATTCCTAATCTTTTAATTTCTTAATTTCGTCAAATCTCTTATGAGTAGCGAAGAATCTGACCTGGGCGAACCTTGATGTCGCGTGTCAGATGGTTCAGCTTACATAGCTGCTCTACGGTTACACCGCGACGACGAGCAATGCTATAAAGCGTTTCGCCGGCTGATACCTTGTGATAGCGGGTCTCCGTGTATTGTCGAACCTCGCTCGCTGGTATGTCACGCTGCTCTTCTGCTGCCAATGTAGGCTCTTGAGCACCGTCGAGTTGTATGGTCTTGTTCACGGCTACTGACTCATGTTCGTAATCACTCTTACGGAACATATAGTAGTCGGCTGTTACGTCTTGATTCACGAAATCAAAGAGCAATGCTGGATTGAGTGCTACGCCACAAAGACGTGTCTCAAAGTGCAGGTGTGAACCTGTGCTTCGACCTGTGTTACCACCAAGTCCGATAGGCTGACCAGCCTTTACTGTCTGATCTTCCTCTACCAACCAGTCGCTCATGTGACCGTATATTGTTTCAAGTCCGTTAGGATGGCGGATGACAAGGAACTTGCCGTAGCCACGTGCCTCGTAACGTTTGATACGTACCTTTCCAGAGAATGCTGCACGGATAGTGTCACCAATATAGACCTTTATGTCAAGTCCCTTGTGAACACGTCCCCAGCGTGGTCCCATCTTACTTGTGATGACTCTGCTGGTTGTAGGCATACAGAAATGCTTCAGGCTGATTCTGAATGAGTCAGGAAGTTCTGTCTGCTTGTGTGCGTATGTGTTATCCCAGTCCTCGTATAGTTGGGCTGCTGGATTCTCAAGTGATTCCCTTTCTATTACCGCCTTTAAAGCCAATGTATCAACTGCGCGCATCCTGCGATCTACAGGTGCCTGTCTTGCAAGCAGGTCTTGTGCGGATACTGGTACTGTGACCAGAGTTAGCAAGAGGGTTAGAATAATTAACGAATATATTTCCTTTAATTTCATTAGACACTGTTTAGTTAATATTTTTTGTATGGCTTCCGCAATTCCCCGAAGCAGAAAACCGATGCAAAGATAAACAAAAAAATCGGTTTTGCCAAACATTTTGTAATATAAAGTTCGCAATTTTAACGATAAACCCTCTTTTTAACACTTATTAATATTTGCCGTCCGAAAAACCGTTTATTTTTTCGAAAAATATTTCTAACTTTGCAATCAAAATTGCATATAATATGAATATTACTCGCATAATACCCCTTATAGCCTTGATGTGCGTCAAAAATTTATCAATTTTCGCACAATCGGAGGGAAATCCGCAGAAAGGTGGCAACTATCTGTATTGCCACATGAGCGGGCGAGGTCAATGGACTGCCTATGCGGTTTCTCGCGATGGAAATACGTTTCACGACCTTATCGGTGGAGACTCTATATTCTCAAGCAAGGCACTTGCCAAGATAGAAGGTGGTACGCGCGATGCGTATATATGTAGGAAACACGACATGAGTGGCTACCTGATGGTGACTACCGACATGAACAATGCCGCTACGAAGCGTCTGGGAAAGAAGGAAACGTGGGATAACTACGGTATCGACCTCCTGATATCCGATGATCTCATACATTGGAAATCAACCACGTTCGATTTTCGCAAGGGACTGGATATTTTCTCTGATACCAAGACAAAGGAAGACCGTGAGCGTTCTGTATATAAGGATTGGACGACCATAAATCGTGTGTGGGCTCCTCAGATTTTCTGGGATTCTGAGTATCGGTGGCCGGATGGCAGGAAAGGTGGCTATTTCATCTATTACTCGTTGTGGAATAGGGGAGAGGAGGCATACGACCGTATGTATTACTCGTACGCCGACGAGAGTTTCACCACGCTGACGCAGCCACGACTGCTTTTCGACTGGGGATATGCCACTATTGATGCCGACATCAACTTTGTGCCTGCGGATGGGTTGTATCACATGATGATAAAGAAAGAAGGTGGTAGGCCAGGGCTGTTTGCTTCCACTTGTACTTCCCTGACAGGCAAGTGGCCAGAGCCTGACTCTACCGACTACGTGAACTTCGAGGGTAAGAAAAAATGCGAGGGCGTGTCTGCATTTCAGCTTGAGGGTGACAGCACATGGCGCATCGCATACATAGAATATTCGTCACGTCCGCGCAACTACCGCATCTGCAAAGCAGATAAGTTTATGCGCAATTTCTCAGATCCTAATAATATAATAGGAGTGGCTGCTCCTCAGCATGGTTCTTTCATGAGAATTACTGATGAGGAGTATGAGCGGTTGGTGAAGGCGTTTCCCATAAGGGAAAATGAAAAATGAACAATGAAAAATTATTAAATACATATTAGAATTTGCATGAAAAATGAATAATGAAAAATAATACAATCCAAATTGCGTTTTTTATGGTGTGAAGAATGTAACTTGTATTTTTCATTTTTCACTTTTCATTTTTCATTTAATTAAAAATGTATGGAGAATAACAACATATCGGCTTCCGCATCTCCAACAGAGAGCGTGACCGTGAAGCCTGCTTCTTCAATGAAGGTGCTCTTTGGCACATTCTTCCGCATAGGACTCTTCACCATCGGCGGAGGATATGCCATGATTCCGCTGATAGAGGCAGAGATAGTTAACAAGCATAAATGGATTGGCAAGACCGAGTTCCTCGATCTGATTGCCATTGCGCAGTCGTGTCCGGGTGTGTTTGCCATCAATATCTCTACGTTCATAGGCTATAAGAAACGTGGAACGGCTGGTGCGCTCTGCTGCGCACTCGGTACGGCTCTGCCTTCGTTCCTTATTATATTACTTATAGCGATGTTCTTCCATAACTTCCAGGATGTACCTTGGGTGGCAAGTATGTTCGCAGGTATTCGACCAGCTGTTGTTGCCCTTATCGCCGTACCTACATGGAATATGGCTGTGCGTGCCAAGATAACGTTTATCAACTGTTGGATACCTATCATCACGGCGGTGCTTATCTGGGCATTGGAGGTGAATCCAATATATATAATCCTTGCTGCTGGAGTAGGAGGCTTCCTCTATGGGCAGTTCATCAAGCCAACGGAATAAAGGTATAAGCTGTTTTTCTCAAAAATGATATTCTTTACGCTTTTCTATACATTCTTCATGATAGGTCTCTTCGGATTTGGAGGGGGCTATGGCATGATTTCGCTGATTCAGTCACAAGTGGTATATGAGCACCAGTGGATGACATCGGCTGAGTTTACCAATATCGTTGCTATCTCGCAGATGACGCCAGGACCTATCGGCATCAACTCGGCTACATATTGCGGCTATACTGCCGTATATAACCTCACAGGCGATACTTTCCTTGCTATGCTCGGATCATGTACTGCTACGTTTGCGTTGATGCTACCTTGTTTCGTGCTTATGATTGTCATCAGTAAGCTCTTCATGAAATATATGAAGACAGGACCTGTGCAGAGCGTATTCCTTGGGCTACGTCCTGCTGTTGTGGGACTTCTTGCTGCTGCTACCTTGTTGCTTGCAAACAAGGAGAATTTCTCAACTATCGACAATCCGTGGCAGTTCTATGTGTCTATATTCCTCTTTGCTGCTACGTTCGTAGGTACAAAGTGGGTAGGGGTAAATCCTATCCGAATGATACTCTATGCAGCATTCGCAGGATTGGTGCTTTTATAGCCTTTTTCCGCTGTGTGCGTGCACAAGCGCTTGATACAAATCAAGTAAAAGTAGAATTTATAAGAAAAAACGTAAAATTGTTTGCGCACACAAAAAAAACTTAGTACCTTTGCATCGTCAAAAGGAAAAAAGGAGATTTCCAACAAAACTTCAGAAAGAGATCTGAACGGTAATGCTCCTGGAAACATTCCTTAGACGTTCTTTGAACAAGAATTGTTTAGGTTAGTAGAATAATAGATTTAGGTTTTAGTTATTAGGTTAAAGATTGTTTGACTCTTGGATAGCATAAGGATGACCGCGAGGTTGTTCTTTGAATTTAGAAAAGGATTTTAGTTAAACATATTTTTTAAGCGCCCCACCAGTCGTGAGACCAGTGGGGCGTTTTTTTTAGCGTTTTGCATGAGCTATGTCTGGTAGATAGAATATTCTAAAGCAAGTCACGGATTTTTGTCGTGACAAACGAAAATTTCGTTAGCTCTGCGTTTTTCGTGTTCAATATAAATCTTCGCGTCTCTGCGTTCTAAAAAATATAATTTTCAGGAATAAATTTTCTGGTCATCGTCGCTAATTTTCTTGAAAGCCCCAAGGAGCGAAGCTCCAATCTTTTAGAAAGTAAATTTTCAGTAAATGAACCCAGTAAATTACACTTTGGAAATTTCCTTGCGACGGATGTCGCTCCATAATTTACTGTTCTTATGATAATTTAACGCCAGTTCGACGAAAAGCGCCGAAGGTGCGTCACCTAAAAGGGTAGTACGTAAGTGCTAC
>CACYXI010000091.1 GCA_902778265.1 uncultured Bacteroidales bacterium
GACATTGTAACAGCGGAGAGAGAGGGATTCGAACCCCCGGTACCTCTCAGTACGTCGGTTTTCAAGACCGATGCAATCGACCACTCTGCCATCTCTCCAGAACTTCTTTCGAAGTGCATCAGTTGAGTGATTTCTGAATTGCGATGCAAAGGTAGTAAGTTTTTACGAGACTGCCAAATTTTTTCGAAACTTTTTTCGTAAAAACGTATAAAAAACTTGTTTCTTGACTTGTATTATGATATTTTCTCAATTTTTACACATCATTTTGCATCTTTGGCAAATGTGCCATATTTTGGGGCTATGAGGCAAAATTACAAAATATACATTATTTTAACCTGAATTCGACAAATTTCATCAACTCATATATTTTTGAAATCACGTGGTTGAAGAAGCTCTGAAAGAGCGACACCTAATAGCGAAGGGCGTAAGCCCTGGATATATATACATTATTTATGGCATGAGGTCTGAAGGACCGACACCTATCATATTTATTAGGTGTCGCACCTACGGCGCTCACAAAAAAAATCATCATAGTAACAGCCCTTACGGACTGCCCTTTTAGGTATCGCTCTTTCAGAGCTAATTCGTCGAACTAACGTTATTTTATCATCACTTGGGTAGCATTATAGAGTGAAGCCCTGCTCCATTTATGAAATTATCGAGATCCACGTATGTCCATATGCCCTTTACGTGTCCTTTTTCTGAGCGTTGCCATAGGATGGGGCGTATCTCGGGGAGGTTGGGCTCGTGAGAGTAGTGGGCTATCCAGAGCGGATAGTCGTTGAATGTTGGGGCGAGGTGTTTCTTGTAATATCGCTGGTTGCTATAAATGACAGGCTTCGCACCTGTTTCATGCTCTATCAGTTTTGCAAGACGCATAACGCTATCCCTTACATGCTCGATATTGCTTGGCGTTGTACTTAGCGATTCAACGTCGATAACAGGGCGAAGATCCTGCAACGGCAGATCAACGATTTTCTGAAAGTCGTGGAACTGACTATCTACTGACAATGCCATAGTGAAAAAAACATAGCTACCAACTGCGATTTGATGTTTGCGGCTCATCTCGATATTATGATGATAGGCATAGTCGGGCTTGGCATCCTTACCAAATGCCCTTACATAGATAAACTTTGGCTTGTGCTTGGATAGGCTTAGCTCGTCCCAGAAAATTCGGCCTTGATATACGGAAATATCAATGCCGTCGAAGAAATCAGAATATTCCTTGCCGGCAAGCATATCTTCCTCTGGCCATGTAAGTTCGACGTATCTGGGTTTCTCCTTCAGGTTTTGAGGTGCGACCTCTCTTGTCATTTCCCAGAAGACGAAAATGCCTGCTACCGTGAGTAGCAATATGATGAATGATGTATTGATGTATAATACCTTTTTTATAGACATAGGATTGTTAGGATAATCGAACTGCAAATTTAGACAAAATTTTCGACAAAACAGACCAATCGGGATAAAAATATGCACCAACTATCAAGAAAATTTTGAAATAATGACAAAGACACGTGCAGTTTTGTTCTTTTTCAGGCTCAAAGTCGTAGTTTTTCGAAAGTGGTGGGAATTGTAACACATCACTCCCCCTTTCTCCCCTCCCCAGAACAATATAAAAAAATCAGCGCCCTTCACTGATGAAGGACGCTGAAATTATTTAGAAGCTATAAAAGATTAATAGCCAGGGTTCTGATCACACTCAAGGTTCTTAAGGATCTCATCCTCAGGAATTGGCATGAACATCTTATCCATGTTGAAGTCGAAGTTACGAGCTGTACGCCACTGCTTGATAGTCTCTGCACCCTTTGTTGCAAGAGTATTCTTTGGATAAACAGTGTTTACGTGATCCTCAAGGAAGCCAGACTTGTGGAGGTCTGAACGGAGGTATGGCTCAGCGCTGAACTCCTTACGACGCTCCTCACCAAGAGCAACCAACCAAACCTCAGACTTGTAACCCTTGTCAGCCTTAACCTTTGTATAGTACTCCTTAGCTGAAGGAACCTTTACAGTCTGTGTATTGAATGGGAAAGGATAACCGTCGAGATCAACAGCATCACCCTTACCATCGCTATCGCCGAAGTAATCAGCTACCTTCTGGTGGTGAGCAATGAACTTAGAAAGATCCTTACCAACCTCAAGGTTACCGAAAGCACGCTCACGAATCTTGTCGATCAAAGCCCAACCCTCATCATCCTTACCAAGACGGAAGCAGCACTCTGCCTGGTCGAGGAGAACGTTAGCAAAACGCTTGAAGTAGATGTGGTCAGGACACCAGAGACAACCAGTACCCCAGTCAGTACCACGACCGTTACGCCAGTGCTTTGTAGAATAAACTGTTGGAGCAGGGTCAGCAGAAGCCCAGTGGAAACCACACCAGCCTACGAACTCCTGGTTGAATGGGTTGAAGCCGATTGGGTGAAGTGGATCGTACTTACCATTACCACCCTCTGCTTCCCAGTCATAGCTGTCATATAAAGCCTGGTCGAATACATAACCTTCAACCTCACCCTTAGCATTCTTAACCTCCTTGTAACCACGGAGATACTTGCCATTAGCCTTGAGCCATGCAGCTGTTGGCTTTACGCGCTGCTCCCACTTTGGGTGCTCATTGATCCAGTGCTGTGAAGGGATAGTAGCTGTAACCATTGAAGCGTCACGACGCTTGTCGAATGAACCAGCATATTCACCATCGAGATAGTTCTCGAAGCAGTCATAAAGCTCGTATGACATCTGGTATGTACCCCAAGCACCATTAGATGTAGGACCAAAGTAGAAACCAGTCCAACCACGTGCACCAGCATTCTTTGCATCCTCCCAAGAACCCCAGTCATCACCAGAGTTCAATACAATCTGCCAGATAGCCTCCTTTGGCCAAGCCTCGTCGGCATCATAGAGAGTAGAGTAAGAAGGAGCAAGCTCATACTCACCACTCTTGATTACCTCCTGGAATGCATCGTAAGCCTGCTGATAGCAACTGTTATCGCCAGTTGTGTAAGCCTTCCACATATATGCATCACCGAGGAATGTAAGAGCCATACCCTTTGTACAACGACCATACTGACCGTTCATTGGCTTCCAGTCAAGAAGCTCAGCAGCCTCCTTGAAGTCCTTGATAACGAAGTCCCACATCTCAGCGAAGTCCTTAGCACGAGGCTTGTTAGGAGTGTTGAGATAGTTCTCACCAGTGATGAGAAGTGGCACACGACCGAATGTATTAGCAAGAGCGAAGAACTCGAAACCACGGAGAGCCATAGCCTCGCCCTTCAGAGTCTTCTTTAATTCAGGAGATACAGCCTCTGCAGTCTCAAGACCTGCAAGGAAATCGTTACAACGTGAAGCACAAGCGTATGACTGCTTCCAGTAGTCACGAAGCTGCTCATTGTTAGCCTTCCAGCTCTGTGTCATGAAGTCCTTATCCCAACCAGAAGCCTGTGAGTCCATTGTTGGGTGGTTGCCATTGAAGATCCAGTACTTATATGGGTCATCATTCTTACCACCACGACGGTGAAGGAGGTCATAGCAACCAGTCATACCCTTGATGGCATTAGCATCGCTGCTATACATCTGATCGCCACTAACCATTCCGTAGTGGTCAACCTCAAGAAACTTCTCATTGTCGCAAGATGTAAATGCAACGCATCCCAATGCTGCGACACCTAAATATTTATAAATATTTTTCATATTGTCATTCAAAAATTTAAGTTTAGAATGTTACATTTACACCGAAATTGTATGTACGAGGCATTGGGTAACGGCCAGTATCAAGACCGGTGTAGAGAACTGACCCCTGACCACACTCTGGATCACCGTACTTGTTGTAACCTGAGATACAAGCAAGATTCTGGATACCGAAGTAGATACGAGCGTTCTGAATCATAAGCTTCTGCAAGAACTCCTTTGGCAATGTGTAGCCAATCTGAACGTTAGAGATCTTCAGGAAGTCACCATTCTTAACCCAGGCATCGCTTGCACGCATGTTGTAGTTTGGATCAAGAAGTGAAAGGCGAGCCTCAGAACCGTTAGGGTTAGATGGAGACCAAGCATCAGCAGCAGAAGACTTCAGGATGTTTGGAGCACAACCATCATCAGATCCGAACATATTTGTAAGACGCATTGCTGAGTAAGAGAAAATATCCTGACCAAGCACACCATGCATCTGGACGCTGAGGTCAAAGTTCTTATACTGAGCACCAAGTGTGATACCAAAGTTCAATGCAGGGAAACCATCACCGATGATGTCCATATCCTTCTCATTAAGCTGATGAATCTCATTACCATTATCATCATACTCAACAACAAGATCCTTGAAGAGGTAATCACCAAGCTGAGCCTTATCCTGACCCTGTGCATGAGCCTTGTCAAGATCCTCCTGAGTAGTAATGACCTTCTCTACGCGATAGCCATAGAAAGAACCTACAGCATAACCCTCACGGCAGATAGAGTGGTTACCCCAGTGATAACCGTCAGCAGCACCGACAGCACCAGTGTTAGAACCGTCACCAGTACCCTGGCCAGATGAATCAGAGTTTGTATTGAAGAGGTCATCACCCATCTTCTTAACCTTATTAGTAAGAGTAGAACCAGTTACATTAACATTGAATGAGAAGTCCTGATTTACGCGATGATTGTATGCAACGCTGAACTCAACACCCTTATTCTCGATCTCACCATAGTTGGTATAGATGTTATCATAACCAGAGCTAGGACGGATGGTACGATAGTTAAGAAGCTCCTTAGAATTACGGATGAAGTAATCAACGCTTACAGCGAGTTCGCCACGGAGGAATGAAGCATCAATACCGAAGTTAAGCTGCTGATTGGTCTCCCACTTAAGGCTAGTATCATTAAGAAGAGGATAGTAACCAGAAATTACGTTTGGAGTACCTGTACCAAGACCCATAGCCTGACCAGCACCGTAATAAACATAACGACCATCGATATTCAAACCTGCAACTGCAAGGTCTGTAGCCTGACCCTGATTACCAGTCTGACCCCAACCAGCACGAAGCTTAAGGTTAGATACTACATTCTGGCTCTTCATGAATGGCTCCTCAGAAATACGCCAACCAGCAGCGAATGATGGGAATGTACCCCAACGGTTGCCTTCACCGAAGTTAGAAGAAGCATCACGACGTACAGTAGCTGTGAAAAGATAACGGTTAAGGAGAGAATAGTTCAAACGACCGAAGTAAGAGATGTTACGCTCCTCAAGGTTGAACTCACCATTACCATTACGGAACTGATCCTGTGTTGTGAGAGAGATCTTACGAACAGACTGAGACTCGAAACCACGAGCAGTAGCAGATGTCCACTGACCATAGTAACGAGAAACCTCGTTACCAATCATCAAAGTCAGGTTGTGAACCTCATTTGACCAATTGTAAGTAAGAGTATTCTGGATATCAAGAGTCTGACTCTCGTTGTTACCGAGATCAAACTGATAGTCATTGTTGTTACGTGGGTTATAGTAAGCATCACCAACACCCTGAGTAACGTTGATACGTGTACCATTAATATAGTTCACACGCTGAGTATAGAGACCACCAGTGAAGTTGTGGTTTGAACTTGCATTGTAGTCATAAGAAACGAGAGTCTTCCACTCAAGGCCCTTAACAGGCTTGATTGTCAAGTATGATGTAGCGAGGGTACGGTTAGAACGGTTACGACCGCGGAGCTCCATCTGCTTAGCATACATGTTACCAAGACCTGTGCCCCAGAAGCCATCGTTAAAGTTCTTACCACCAGTCACTTCACCGTAAGTACCGTCTGGGTTAACAACGTCTGGAGAAACGTATGTACCTGCAGGCACGCCAGCATATGTAACAGAACTGTTTGTGATGAAGTCCATAGAAGGACAAGCGAAAGCATAGTCACGGAGAGAAGAAAGGTTACCGAAGTTACCTACTGCATTGTTAGAACCGTGAGAGTCTGTGTGTGTATAGCTAACCTCTGTACCGAACTCAAGATACTTGTTAACCTCAGTCTTAACGTTAGCACGAGCAGTGATACGCTGATACTGTGTATTAACAACAACACCATCATTGCGGAGGAAACCGAGAGAAGCTGCATAAGTAGTCTTGTCGTTACCGCCAGTTGTAGAGATGTTGTAGTTCTGCTTCCAAGAAGCACGTGTCATCTGATCCTGCCAGTCGACAGCCTTACGCTTGCCATCGTACTCAGCGCTCCAAACAGGGTTCCACATGATTGGATTGCCAGAAGCATCGATCTGATTGTCGTTGATACGAGCCTGACGGAGGTTTGCAGCATACTGGTCAACGTCACAAACATCAAGTGTGTTTGAAAGGGTCTGGAGACCGAAGTCAGCAGTAACATTGATGTTAGAGAAGCCCTTTGTACCGTGCTTAGTTGTGATCATGATGACACCGTTAGCACCACGTGAACCATAGATAGCTGTTGCAGATGCGTCCTTCAAGATATCAACACTCTCGATATCAGTTGGAGAAAGGAAGTCAGCGTTGTCGCCAACCATGATACCATCTACTACATAAAGAGGTGCAGCCTTACCCTTGATGGTAGCGACACCACGGATACGGATCTGAGCCTTAGCATCAGGAGAACCGTCCTGCATTGTTACCAATACACCAGGAGATGAACCCTGCAGACCCTGACCGATGTTGGTAGGAGACTTCTTCAACATTGCTTCCTTGTCAACAGAGACAACAGAACCAGTGATGTCAGACTTCTTCATCGTACCGTAACCAACAACTACGATGTCGTTAAGAGTGGTGTTGTCCTCCATAAGAGTGATGTCAACCACGTTCTCGCCTCTGAGACGCATCTGCTTTGTAAGATAGCCGATGTAGCTAACGCTCAGGACAGAGCCATTAGGCGCCTCGATAGAATAGTGTCCCTTAGCATCAGTAACGGTACCAGTCTTTGAGCCAACTACTTTCACAGTAGCGCCGATGACTGCATCACCGTTTTGATCTTTTACGACACCCGTTACAGTCTGAGCCTGAGCACATACTGCAAAGAAGCAAAGAATGGAAAGGAGGAGGAACGACCTGCTCCATGTTCCCAACTTTTCAAGTTTTCGCATTTTTAGATAAGTTTAAGTTAATGAATTAAATGTTTTAAAAAATTTCAGGTTGATTCTACAAATTTGACCGCAAAGATACAAATATTATTTAAATTACACAAAAAAAAACGTTACATTATTCAAAAAAAATGTTACATAATGCAAAATTCGTGCTATTTTTGTATTTTTTGCCCCATTTAGCAAAACGCAACATTTACATAATTGCTACACTCAATACGACAATTTGTTACATATTTACTATATTTACACATTAGATACGTTACTATATTATTATGTAACACATTTGTTTGGCAATCTATCATTTTTCAACTACCTTTGTATCAGATTCCTAAAAATTAAATACAATGTTATACGGATAGAAGAATTAATAATCCGTGTTTTATGGTTAGTTTTTTAAACGATTAAAGAGGATCACGTCGGGATGATGTGATCCTCCTTTCTTTTTTATGCCGAGCCGTTTCGACACATTTCTTGAACAATTTTAGAACACGGAAATCACGGAAGGAACGGAAGATGGAATCAGTAACGATAGTTCGACCAATTTGGGAATATTATTATCCGTAGTCACCTGATAAGCGCCCCGAACGTCGAAGAGGTCGGCGGCCGAAGGGAAAGCCAAGGGGCAAAAGCTCATAGCCCAGGGCATCGCCCTGTGGTTTTATATCCAATGTGATTCATTCGCCCTGCAAGGGCAAAAGCTCTAAATTAATCAATGCTTTTGCCCTTGCAGGGCGAAACCACCAATATCCATGTACATAGGGCGATGCCCTATGCTATTAGGTCATTGCCCCTTCGGGGCGCCATCGCACATATCTCCCCCCCACCCTTCGGCATACCATCGCTATGAAAAGGCAAATCCTCTGCTACTTCTCTGCTACAGAAGCAGAGGTGTAGCAGAGAAATAGCAGAGATGTAGCAGAGGATTAACGTATTCATAGCAGAGAATCAGCCGAAACGACCTCATTCAAACGCGCTGAGAATCGAATATTTTCCATTGCCCCTACATCCATTCTGAAATATGGGATTCTCAGGAAGGGCTTTTACAGCGATACACCTTATTATATTATAATAGCATCACTCACCCAAGATCACCCCATACAAATTTCAATTATAATTGAAAGTCACAAGGAAAAACGCAAATTTTCATTCTATAATTGAAATATGAACAAAGAAGAGATTTGACTAGTACAGGTAAAAATTACTGTCCACAGATTTGGAGGATTTTAGGGATGTTAATCACGTGCATAAACGAGAAAAAACCAAGATCGAAAGCCAGGAACAAACAAACATAAAAAAAAGCGTAAATCTCGTTTAAAAGACTTACGCTTTTGGGTGGAGGGTGGGGCTCGAACCCACGACATTCAGAACCACAATCTGACGCTCTAACCAACTGAACTACATCCACCATTTGGTTATATTGCTATTGATTTCTCAATTGCGAGTGCAAAGGTAGTAATTATTTTCGAGAAACAAGAATGATATGACAAGAAATTTACTACTACCTTTTATTAGTTTGATTTACATCAAGAATCAGTCCATTCTATCCCGATAATCTTCGTAAGAATATTCACGAAGTGTGACAAGTTCGTTATCCTCACGGAGAAGGCAGATGGCTGGATGACCTATGCCATTGAACGTGCAGGTCTTTACCGTGGTATAGTGAAGCATATCCTCGAAGATTATGGTCTCGCCAATCTGGAGTTCGTGGTCGAAACGCCATGCTGACATCCAGTCGCCTGAGAGGCAGCTGTTGCCGCCAAGGCGGTAGAGGTAAGGATTATCAGCCATGAGACCAAGCATGGTCTCTGCATTTTCAGCATCCTCTATGGTCTCTGCTCCGCGTACTGCTGGGTGATAAGGCATTTCGAGGCAGTCAGGCATGTGACAAGTGAAGCTGACATCGAGAATAGCCGTGCGAATGCCGTGATTCTCTACGATATCAACTACATGAGAGACTAACGGACCTGTCTGCCAACCAAAGGCAGAACCAGGCTCAAGGATGACCTTGAGATTAGGATAACGCTTGCGGAAATCTTTCAGAATAGAAACAAGCAAGTCCACATCATAATCCGCACGGGTCATTAGATGACCACCGCCGAAATTGATCCACTCAAGCTGCGGAAACCACTTGCTGAACTTTTCCTCTATATGGACGAGAGTACGCTGGAACACATCTGAACCACTCTCACAATGACAATGGCAATGGAAGCCCGTAATGTCATCAGGAAGCGTTTCGGGAAGGTCTTCGGCAAGAACACCAAAGCGAGTGCCAGGAGCACATGGGTTATAGATGTCCGTACCAACCTCAGAATACTCAGGATTTACGCGCACACCAAGTTTAATGGCAGAATTTGCTGCCTTTGCCTTATCATGATAACGCTCATACTGCGAAAGCGAGTTGAACGTCAAGTGGCTTGACATTCTCGCAATGTCATCTATCTCATAATCGGTATAGGCAGGCGAATAGGTATGGGCAGGTGCTCCAAACTCCTCATACGCCAAACGAGCCTCCGAAAGACTTGATGCCGTAGTACTTGAAATATACTCACGGAAAATAGGGAAGGTCTTCCAAAGGGCATACGCCTTGAAGGCAAGGATTATCTCTACACCTGAACGCTCTGCCACATCACGGATAAGGGCAAGGTTTTTGCGCAGACGCTTCTCTTCCAACACGTATGCCGGACGAGTGAGTTCTATAAATGTTTCGGGATTTACTTTCATTTTTTCAACTTTCGCATAGCTCAAGTGAAAAGTGAAGAGTGAAAAGTGAAGAGTGAAAAATTTAAGTTTGTATTGCAGTTTATAGTCGATAATAAAATTATCGCAATAAAAGGTAATTCAAATTTTTCACTCTTCACTCTTCACTTTTCACTTCTGGTAAAGCCTTATTGCAGCCTCAAGAGCTACGGTCATCATATTCTTAAATGAGTTCTGACGCTCATCAGAGGTCAGTTCACGCTTGCTAACGAAGGAGTCGCTGATGGTGAGCAGACAAGCGGCATTCTTGCCAAGGACATTAGCATTATGGAAGAGTGCAAAAGCCTCCATTTCAACACAATCACACTTGGTACGCTCATGAATATTCTGCCATGCATCATTAGAATAGAATACATCAGAAGAGTGAACACGAGCGAGTTTGCACTCTATATTCGCATCCTTTGCAGCCTGAATGATGACATCATTAATGTGCTTGCCAGGAAGGATTGTATCCTTGTCATAGCCACCTTGCGTCTTGGCAAAAGAAGACTCGCTATATGCCTCCTTGGCAAGAACCACATCGAGCACGTCGAGCTGGGCTGAGTAGCTACCAGCCGAACCGATACGGATGATATTCTCAACACCATAGAAAGAGAACAGCTCCCAAGAGTAGATGCCGATGCTTGGCATACCCATGCCAGAAGCCATCACGCTCACAGGAACACCCTTATAAGTGCCTGTGTAGCCATATATGTTACGCACGTCAGTTACAAGCTCGGCATTCTCAAGGAATGTGTCAGCCAGAAGTTTTGCACGGAGCGGATCGCCCGGCATAAGAACGGTCTTTGCGAAAGCACCATCCTTGGCATTAATGTGTGGTGTCATAGGAAATAGTCTTTAATGATTTTTTATTGAGTGCAAAGATAGTTATTTTTTTCGAAATAACAAGCGTTTGCCTGTTTTTTAATGAAAAAGTTCAGAGGATAAGAGATCTGCCACAACATAGCTACTGCCTCCAACGAAGAGGAAGTCTGCAGTAGAAGCATCTGCTTTTGCCTTAGAATATGCCTCGGCAACAGAAGGAAAGCCCTCTCCTGCGAGATTATGCTCTGAGGCTAATGCCACCACCTTTTCCACAGGTATTGCCCTATGCGTAGAAGCCTGACAGAAATAATAGCACGCATCTTTTGGCAATAGAGCAAGAACTGAATTGATATCCTTATCGTCAACCATTCCGAAGACGATGCGTAGTTTCGACTCTGGATTCTGCGCTTTCTTTTCTTCGTACACCTTACTTATATGTGGTGCAAGATATTCCCATCCTGCAAGGTTATGACCAGTATCGCAGATTGTAAGAGGGGATTCAGAAAGGGTTTCCCAACGGCCTCTCAAACCAGTAAGGTCACATACACGAGCACAACCTTCAGAAATAGGCTTCTCATCTGTCAGAATGCCGAGACGAATAAGTTCATGAGCAGCCGTTAGGATGGTCTGGAGATTACGTTCCTGACATGCTCCGTGGAGTTGGAACTCAGGAAGTTCGTACTGCCCTACCCTATCCTGTGCAAGTATCAGTTCGGCATTCATTTCCTCTGCTTTCCGACGGAATACAGGAAGCGTTTCTGGCAGATATTCACCTATCACAACTGGTGTATCTCGCTTGATGATTCCAGCCTTTTCTCCAGCTATTTTCGCAAGGGTATCGCCAAGGAATCCTGTATGATCGAAGGAGATATTTGTAATAACCGACAAGACTGGCGAAATGATATTGGTACAATCAAGACGACCGCCAAGTCCCACCTCTATCACGGCTATATCCACGTGTTTCTCAGCGAAATAGCGGAAAGCCATAGCCGTTACGAGTTCAAAGAACGAAGGGTAAAGAGGTTCAAAGAAATCCTTGTTATCACGCACGAAATCAACGACATACTCATGGCTGATAGGCTCTCCATTTACGCGGATACGCTCTGAGAAATCCACGAGATGCGGAGAGGTGTAGAGTCCCACCCGATAGCCCGCACTCTGGAGTATAGCCGCAAGGGTATGCGAGGTCGAGCCTTTACCATTCGTACCAGCCACATGGATAGTCTTGTAAAGGGTGTGCGGATTGCCGAAATGATTGTCGAGGGCTATGGTATTCTCCAAGCCCTCCTTATACGCAGAAGCACCCACTCGCTCGAAAACGGGGGTGCTTGTGTATAGATATTCTAATGTTTCAGAATAAGTCATATTAAAAAGCGGCCTCTCCCCCCGCCCTCCCCCGTAGGGAGGGAGCCGGAAGGCGATAAACCTAACTCTTATTTCTTTTTAGAAATAGTTCTTGAATCTGTCGAAGATTGACTTCTTGGTCTGCTTGTCGCCTGCAAAGTTTTCACTATCGCGAAGAGCCTCAATAGCCTTGCGCTCGTCCTTGCTTAGCGTCTTTGGAACGTATATGCTTACGTTGATGAGAATATCACCTGTGCCATAGCCGTAACCAGAGACAGCAGGAAGTCCCTTACCACGCAGACGCATAACAGTACCTGGCTGTGTACCCGGCTGTATTGACACCTTTGCCTGATGCCCATCTACCGTAGGAACAAGAACCTCACCACCGAGAGCAGCAGTTGGGAAGTCGAGCAAGAGGTTATAGATCAAGTCGTTGCCATCACGAACAAACACATCGTTCTGCTCTTCTGTGATGAACACCTGAATATCGCCGTTCACACCATTGTGCTTGCCGGCATTTCCCTTGCCAGGAACATTCACTACCATACCGTCCTGTACACCAGCAGGTATGTTTACCTCTACTACTTCCTCGCCAAGAACAACACCTTCGCCATTACACTTCTTACACTTCTTCTTGATGACAGTACCCTCGCCACCACAAGTAGGACAAGGTGACTGTGTCTGCATCATTCCAAAAATGCTCTGCTTTGAGCGAACCACATAGCCAGAACCGTGACATGTGCTACAAGTCTCCGTTCCACTACCAGCCTCAGCACCAGAGCCGTGACAGCAATCACAGGTAACGTACTTGCGAACCTTGAACTTCTTTGTAACACCTGTTGAAATCTCCTGAAGAGTAAGCTTCACCTTCAGGCGAAGGTCTGCTCCACGATGCTGCTGACGACCGCCACCTCTGCCGAAGCCGCCGCCGAAACCTCCACCAAAGCCACTATGACCTCCGAAGATGTCGCCGAATGCAGAGAAGATGTCATCCATAGAGAAGCCACCTCCACCAAAGCCGCCGAAGCCGCCATCACCACCAAAGCCGTTAGGACCGTTGAAACCGAACTGATCATACTGCTGACGCTTCTGCTCATCAGAAAGTACAGAGTAAGCCTCAGCAGCCTCCTTGAACTTCTCCTCAGCCTCCTTGTTGCCAGGATTCTTGTCAGGATGGTACTTGATAGCCAACTTACGGTAGGCTTTCTTTATCAGCACCTCATAATAATCTCTTTTTGCCATAAAATTCTCCCTTTCTTATATTACTGTCCCACAGCTACCTGTGCGTGACGGATCACCTTGTCATTGAGTGTATAACCAGTCTTTGTGCAATCGATAACCTTACCTTTCATCTCATCACCAAGTCCCGGAACAAGAGCGATAGCCTCATGGAAATCCACATTGAAGTCTGCGCCCTCAGTCTCAATCTTCTTCACGCCAAGTTTCTCAAGCGTAGAAACGAACTTATTGAAGATGAGCTGCATACCCTCACGAACAGCATTCACATCTTCAGTCTTATCAGCAAGAGCACGCTCAAAATCGTCGAGCACAGGTAGAATCTCCTTGATTGTCTTCTCGCCACCACCAAGAATAAGATCAGCCTTCTCCTTGATAGTACGCTTACGATAGTTCTCAAACTCAGCCTGCTTATAGAGCATTTCCTTTTTCAGCTCGTCCACCTGATTCTGAAGTTCTGCCAAAGGGTCAGCAGGTGCTGACTCTTCGTCAGTCTTGCCTTCCTCATCTGTGACATTTGTGTCAGTCTTTTCCTCTTCAGCAGCCTTAGCCTCAGCCTCTGGGGCAACTGTTTCCTGCTCATTCTCAGCCTTCTTGAGCAACTCTTCTATGTTTATTTCCTTTTCTTCCATTATATTATGATTTTTAATTTACCCTTAATTAACAAAGATTATGCCATTCTAAAGAAAGAGAGGAAAGAAAAGAGAAAATCATTTAGCATTCTTCCATTACCTGCTCGTCAGGCTCCTCATTTTCCACAAATTGAGGTTGAGGATAGCGAGAGATGAAACGTTTCATGATAAGAATACTGGCAGAGGCAAAAGCGACCATAAGAGATACGGAAATAAGTTTTACCACTAAATCATCATAAGAACTATCTGGGGTATATTCAAGCCCTTCCATAATTAATCCTAAGAACGTTACCCAGGAATTATGAATTGCATGTATTATAATTGTCGCAAATACGTTATTCGTCTTGTAGTAAACAAATCCGAGCATCAAGCCTCCTACACCAGCATGTACGAATTGACACATATTCAGATGTGAAGCCCCAAATAAAAAAGCCGACAAGATAATAGCCACCCATGGTTTTACGCCACTATGTAGCATCAAACCAAGAATAACAGTCCGAAACATCAATTCCTCCAATACTGGTTTGAGAATACAAACTGAAAACAATCCATAAGGCGAGTGCATTCGCACATCAATACGCCCCTGCACTTCATCTGGCATCTGAATGTCAAACAGATTCACCAGATGATTATCTGCATAAAACCACAACAGACCTGCAAGAATCGGAAGTGCCATTTTCGATAGTGTATCTCTACTATTCCTAAATTCAGAAGGCAAGTCGATCAAACCATATTTCCATGCCACTATTACAGGAACAATAAACATTCCCGCAGCCACTATTACGCTATCCACCCTTATTGACACATAAACTCCCAGGACATCCATAACAGCATGACAAAACAACTCAATGACTATTAGCGCTATAATTGTCACGATAAAGATTCCAAAGAATTTGAGAACAGGCTTAAATTTTTCCATAATTGTTTTAGGTTGATGTTATTTCCGTGCAAAGATAATGATAATTCCATAAACCTCCAAACTCTCGTCCATATTTTTTTCCATACAGGGAATCTTCATGGCTTTTTTTTAACTCCCAAGTGACTCCTAACCAAAGTCGGTGCAAGTCCCATTCTTAATAGGCGGAAATAGGGAGTAGTTCCATCACACCTCCATCATAGTTCCATCGATACTCCATCAAAACTATGGACTATCTATGGAGTATGTATGGAGTATCTATGGAGCATCTTCGAAGGAAGGGCGTAAGAACAACCAACTTTCTTGCAAGGAAGACGAAGAAAGAAACAGTTTCAAAAGAAGAAATTGACGGAGAAGCTTTGAATTGTCAAAAAGATTACGAAAAATCCGACCATAACGCCCCAAAATACGTAAGGAAATCCATCGATACTCGTTCATTCATCCTTCGCTCTACGTCCGTAGATACTCCATCGCTACTCCATCGTTACTCCATCGCAAGTCCATCGAAACGATGGACAAACGATGGATTATCGATGTATTATCTTCAGAGGAAAAGTGAATTTGAAACGTTCTTTTTCCGCTTTACTTTTGTAGAATCTGAGCACAAAGCAAAAAATGATGTTTTTTCTTGGAGAAACAAGAAAAAGTTTGTATCTTTGCACGCAACAGGTCAAAAGAAAGGATTTTCTATGGACATATCTGCATCACAAGAGAGATACGTTAATTTCTATACGGATTTCGCATTCAAGAAACTGTTTGGAACTGAGGTCAACAAGGAATTGCTGATCAGTTTCCTCAATTCCCTTTTCAACGGTGAGGAGGTTATCAAAGATCTTAAATACCTCAACGTGGAGCACCTTGGTCATGCGGCAGCAGAACGCAAGGCCGTATTTGACGTGTATTGCGAGAACGAGCTTGGCGAGAAATTTCTTATTGAGATGCAGAAAGCCGAGCAGGACTATTTCAAGGACAGGAGCATCTATTACAGCACCTTACCTATTCAGGAACAGGCACCTCGCGGCAAATGGAACTTTGAGTTGAAAAAGGTCTATACAATCGGTATTCTCAACTTCACATTCGATAACGACAACACAAGCTACCTGCATCACAAAGTGAAACTGATGGACGAAGAGACAAGCCAGGTGTTCTACGATAAACTAACATACGTCTATCTCGAAATGCCGAAGTTCAACAAAGAAGAATTTGAACTTGAAACGCTTTTCGACAAGTGGCTTTATGCCATCAAGAACCTCGCAACGCTCATGGAGCGCCCAGTTGTTTTGCAAGAAGCTGTTTTCAAGCGTCTTTTTGAGCAGGCTGAGATAGCGGCATTCACAAAGGAAGAGCTGCACGACTATCGCGAGAGCCAAAAAGATCTATGGGATTTGAATAGCGTATTAGAAACTGCGGAGAATAAGGGAATAAAGAAAGTCGCGAAAAAGATGTTGGAGAAAGGATATCCAATAGATGACATTATGCAACTAACAGGGCTAAACGAAGAAGAAATATCAAGCCTTATATAATAAAAGGCTATTTCTCCCCTCTATGATCTATAAACTCATAATCCTTGAACCTATCCTTTGGAAAGACGAAATTGCTATCGGCAATCTTACCACTCCTAAAATTGGACACTTGTACAGTAGTACGAAAGAACGATAGTTTAATTGTAAGGCTGACAGGATGTAGGTTAGTCTTGTAAACCCTTGCTGTTACGGATCTTATGCCAAAGAAACTGGCATTCTTCACCTTTGCAGTTATAAGGTAATAGTCACCATCCTTCTCGTATGAGAAATCAAAATTGTTCACATCATACTTGAACTTGGAGAGATACTTATCCTTGTTATCATCGTCATAACGATAGATGTTCACCTGCCTTTTCTTCTTGTCAACCATATAGGCAGTTATGCCATCCTCCCAAGCCATGTAGCGAGCCTCGGCATAATGTAGTTTCTTGCCCTTGTAAACAATGTTTCCCTCGGTCTTGTAAATCCCTATGATATTGACCTTATATGATAGAGCCGAGCCTTGAGGCCCGAAGACAAGGTTATATACCTTATTAAATAATTCCTTAGCCGTAGCATCACTTGCCAAGGAACTGTTTTCTGCTGCCCCAAGCGGAAGACAAAGGGCAAAAAGAAAGAGTGATATTATTATCGTTTTCTGTCGCATCTGATGCAAAAGTAGTCATTTTTGTTGATTTTGGCGATTAGTATCTGCTAAATAATGTTAATTATATTATAACATGCGCGTTATGTGACGAAAAAACTCTACCTTTGCACAAAGTTTTTACTGTTAAACCAAAGTTATTAAAATAAACGCAATGAACAAAAAGTGCATGACACTTATTGTCTCTGCTCTCATTACTCTTCTTACGCCAAGCATTTCGCGTGCGCAAGGTAACGGAGCAGCATCGGTCGGTAATATGGATCTCAACCTCAAGAAGGCTATAGAGATAGCTCTGGCAGAGAATCCAACCGTAAAGATAGCCGACAAAGACATTCAACTAAAAGAGATTGCTGATAAGGAAGCATGGCAGGCTCTACTGCCCTCTGTAAGTGCAAGCCTATCGCTTTCACACAGTATTCAGGTGGCTGCAATCAAGACAGCTATGGGAGAATTCAAAATGGGTTCGGATGGTACTACAACCGCTACTGGCGGTCTGACCATGACTTTACCTATCTATGCCCCAGCAGTATATCAGAACATGAAACTGACCAAGGAGGACATCCTTCTTGCTCAGGAAAAAGCGCGTTCCTCTCGCCTTGACCTCGTCAATCAGGTCACAAAGGCATATTACGCAGCCCTCCTCTCAAAGGATAGTCGCGACGTGATTAAGCGTAGCTACAACGTGGCAAAGGAGAACTACGAGGTTGTTGACAAGAAGTTCCAGGTGGGTAAAGTTAGCGAATACGACAAGATTACCGCTGAGGTTCAGATGCGCTCTATGGGCTCAAGCGTTACGAGTGCCGAGACAGGTCTCAACCTCGCCCTTCTGCGTCTGAAAGTTCTCATGGGTATCAAGACAAACATCGACATCAACCTCAGAGACTCACTCAAGGCTTACGAGAAGGATCTCACCCTGGCAAAGGCAGAGGTTAATGAGAATGAACTGTCAAACAACACGTCTCTCCGTCAGCTTGACATGAGCAAGAACATGCTGGAGCGTTCAACAAAGCTTCTTCGCACCAACTTCCTTCCTACGGTTGGTATGCAGCTTCAGGGTTCTTATACATCATACTCTAACGAGAACTGGAACGTGTTCAACTATAAGTACTCTCCAAGCTCTACGCTCGCTCTTTCGGTTACTGTTCCTATTTTCCAGGCAAGCAACTGGACTAAGCTGAAGAGTAACAAGCTCCAGATAGCACAGTTGGCTGATACACGTACAAACACCATGCGCCAGCTTTCAATGGCAGCTCAGAGCTACCGTCAGAATATGCTCTCAACAATCTCAAAGTTAGAGTCTGACCGCGAGGCTGTGAAGAAGGCAGACAAGGCTGTTACAATCTCTGCAAAGAGATACGACGTAGGTCGTGGCACAATTCTTGAGCTTAACCAGAGCGAGACGGCTCTTACACAGGCAGAGCTTACATATCGCCAGAGCATCTATGACTATCTCACAAACAAGGCTGATCTTGACTATACATTAGGACGAGAGTAAACTAATTGAAAATTGACAATTGAGAATTGAAAATTACAAGTATGAAATTCAAATATATTATACCGCTTTTTGCAGCAGCAATGGTCTGCTCATCATGCGACGACAAGAAAGACGCGAAGAATGCAACAGCCGATATGGCAGTTGAAGTAAAGCTCGCAACAGTAACAAGTGAGAGTATTCCTCAGACAGAGGAATACACAGCAACAGTAGAGAGTGACCTAAAGAATAACATTTCTCCTAATATGTCATACCGTATTGAGAGAATCCTCGTTGACGTAGGCGATCAGGTTAGCAAGGGCCAGTTGCTCGTTCAGCTTGACGCTTCAAGCCTCAATCAGTTGAAGCTTCAGATTGACAACCAAAAAGTGGAGTTCAACCGCACAAGCGAGCTCTACAAGGTTGGTGGAGCTTCAAAGGCAGAGTATGACAACGCTAAGATGCAGATCGAGGTTATGGAGTCACAGTATCGTCAGATGTCACAGAACACTCAGCTCTACGCTCCTATGAGTGGCGTGGTAACAGCACGTAACTACGACAACGGCGATATGTACAACGGTACTCCTATCCTTACTATCGAGAAGACAAACCCAGTAAAGGTTGTGATGAACGTATCTGAGGTTCACTATAAGAGCATCAAGAAGGGACAGTCAGTAAGCCTCACACTCGATTCATACGAGGGCGAGACCTTCACAGGTAAGATCACAACCGTTTCACCTTCTATCGACATCGCTACACACACCTTCCCAGTTGAGGTGACAATCAACAACCCACAGCAGAAGGTGCGTCCAGGTATGTTCGCTCGCGTAACAGTAAACTACGGCAATCAGACACACGTACTTGTACCAGACGCATCACTTGTAAAGCAGATTGGTGCCGGCGACCGCTATGTATATGTTTACAACGAGAAGACACAGACCGTTTCATATAATAAGGTGATGCTCGGCAAGCATATCGGCACAAAGTATGAGATTCTCTCAGGTGTAGAGAATGGTCAGCAGGTAGTAATCGCAGGTCAGGCTCGTCTTGCAGAAGGCAAGAAGGTTAAGGTGGTAAAATAAAGCCTCTCCCCCCGCCCTCCCCCGTAGGGAGGGAGCCGGAGAACTTATATCCACTAATTAATCAATGACTAATTAATAAAGAATAATAGAATTGCCCTTTCACCTTCCAGCTCCCTCCCTACGGGGGAGGGCGGGGGGAGAGGCCATAATTCGCAATTAATATGACATTATACGAAGGTGCGGTCAAACGACCGATTATGACGAGCCTCTGCTTTGTGGCAGTCATCATTCTCGGTATCTTTTCTCTGATAAAGCTCCCTATCGACCTTTATCCAGATATTGATACCAACACTATCATGGTCATGACGTACTATAACGGTGCGTCGGCTAATGATATTGAGAATAACGTAACACGTCCACTTGAGAACACCCTGAACTCTGTGGAGCACTTGAAGCATATCACAAGTAACTCTCGTGAGAACGTATCCGTCATCACCCTCCAGTTTGAGTTCGGTTATGATATTGATGCGCTTACCAACAACGTGCGAGACAAGCTTGACATGGTGTCGAACTCGCTTCCTGACGAAGCACAGACACCTATTTTGTTCAAGTTCTCTACCGATATGATTCCTATCATCATGCTCTCCGTTGAGGCAAAGGAATCTCAGCAGGCTCTCTACAAGATTCTTGACGATGGTGTGGCAAACCCATTGGCTCGTATCGACGGTGTGGGTTCGGTAAGTATCTCTGGTGCTCCAGAGCGTGAGATCAACATTTACCTCGACCCTCGCAAGATGGAGGCTTATGGTCTCTCTCCATTGCAGGTAAGTTCTGCCATAAGCGCAGAGAACCGTAACATCACCAATGGTACGGTTGATGTGGGCACACAGACATTCACCGTTCGTGTAGAAGGTGAATTTGCTGACCCAAGCGAGATGAACAACGTCATCGTTGGTACTCACAATGGCGTTAACGTATATCTGAAGGATGTGGCACGTATCGTGGATAACCTTCAGGAGCGTTCACAGAAGACTTTCACCAACGGCACCCAGGGTGCTATGATTATTGTTCAGAAGCAGTCAGGTGCAAACTCCGTGGCTATCTCAGATGCGGTATTGGAGAAACTCCCAGAACTTCAGAAGAACCTGCCACCAGATGTTAAGTTGGGTATCATCGTTAATACCTCAGATAACATTCTGAACACAATCGGATCTCTTGAGGAAACCATCGCCTACGCTATGCTCTTCGTGGCTCTCGTAGTGTTCATCTTCCTCGGCAGATGGCGTGCTACTATGATCATCGTGATCACCATCCCTATGTCTCTGATAGCATCTTTCATCTATCTGTATGCAACGGGTGGTTCGCTCAACATGATCTCTCTGTCATGTCTCTCTATCGCTATCGGTAACGTGGTGGATGATGCCATCGTGGTACTCGAGAACGTAACGACGCACATCGAGCGTGGTTCTTCTCCAAAACAGGCGGCTGTACATGCCACACAGGAGGTTGCTATCTCAGTTGTTGCTTCTACCCTCACCATGATTGCCGTGTTCTTCCCATTGACAATGGTAACAGGTATGGCTGGTGTGCTCTTCAAGCAGTTGGGTTGGATGATGTGTATCATCATGACTATCTCTACAATCTCAGCCCTCACCTTCACTCCTATGCTCTGTTCTTTGATGCTTAGGTTGAAGAAGCGCCAGAGTGGTCTGTTCAAGAAGATATACTCACCTATCAGCAATGGTCTTGATAATCTCGACGACTGGTATGAGAGACGAATCAACTGGGCTGTGCGTCATCGCGCTACCGTAGTTATCGCCTGTGTATGCCTCTTCACTGGTTCTCTTGGTCTTGCATCTATCTGCGGCATCAAGTCTGAGTTCTTCCCAGCCAACGACTCTGGTCGTATCGGTGTTTCTATCCAGTTGCCTATCGGTACTCGTGTAGAAATTTCCGAGCAGCTTGCAAAGAGTCTCGTTAAGAAGTGGCAGGACAGATACGGAAAGGATATGCAGTCATGTAACTTTACCGTTGGTCAGGCTGGTGACAACAACACCTTCGCCTCACTTTCTGATAATGGTTCGCACATCATTTCATTCAACATAATGATGGTGGCATCCAACAAGCGTGACAAGGGTCTGGCTACTATCTGTGATGAGATGACAGCCGACTTGAAACAGATTCCTGAACTTGCAAAATACCGTGTAATGCTTGGTGGTCAGCAGGCTGCATCTATGGGTGGTCAGCCAACAGCCACATTCGAGATCTACGGTTATGACCTTGACGCAACACGTAAGATTGCTGATGAGCTTGCAAACAAGTTGCGTGAGAACGAGATGATCGCCCAGACCGTTATCTCACGTTCTGACTACCAGCCAGAAATCGTTGTTGAGTTCGACCGCGAAAAGCTTGCTCAGCAGGGGCTCGGAATGTCAACGGCAGCAAGTTATGTTCGTAACATCATCACAGGTTCACAGCTTTCATACTTCCGTGAGGATGGTAAGGAGTACGACATCAAGGTTCGCTATGAGCCTAATGCACGTATCTCTATGGAGGACATCGAGAACATGGTAATCCCTAACGGTCGTGGACAGAACATCCGTATCTGCGACATCGGTACTGTTAAGGAGAGCGCCATCCCACCAACCATCGAGCGTAAGGACCGTGAGCGCTACGTAACGGTAAGTGCTATTCTGAAGGATGGCTATGCGCTTTCTGATGGTGTTGAACTTGGTCAGTCTATCTACGAAAAGATGGAGATTCCAGCAGGTGTTACCGTTCAGGTGGCAGGTTCTTACGAGGATCAGCAGGATTCTAACCGTGACCTCGGTACACTCGGTATCCTTATCATCATCCTCGTGTTCATCGTAATGGCCGCACAGTTCGAGTCACTTACATATCCGTTCATCATCATGCTCTCTGTGCCATTCGCATTCTCAGGTATCATCCTGGCATTGATTGTCACAGGCACCAACCTCAACATCATGTCTATGCTTGGTGGTATCATGCTGATCGGTATTGTGGTAAAGAATGGTATCGTGCTTATCGACTACACCAACCTGATGCGCGAGCGTGGCAACTCCCTGATTCGTTCAGCTACCATCGCTGCCCGTTCACGTCTGCGTCCTATCCTTATGACCACTATGACCACTATCCTCGGTATGTTCCCTATGGCTGTCAGCCACGGTGTGGGTGCTGAGATGTGGCGCCCAATGGGTATCAGTATTATCGGCGGTCTGTTGGTAAGTACAATCCTCACCCTTATCTACGTTCCTTCTATGTTCTGTATATTCGGAAGCATCGGCATCAAGCGTCAGCGTAAAGCTCTGAAGGAGCAACGCGAACTGGATAAGTATTGGGAAGAGACAAAGGCAGAGCGTCTGGCTACCCAGCGTCTGCACTCAGTAGCTCACGATATCGAAAAACGTAACAAGCAATAAGCAATGAAAACAGTATTCATAACATACGATCAGGCACATCATGACGGAGTGGTAGAGGCATTGTCCTCTTCCCTCTGCCGTGGCTACACACTTCTGCCAGAGGTTGCTGGCAGAGGCAGCAAATCAGGTGATCCTCACCTCGGCTCTCATGCCTGGCCTGCAATGAACGAGGCTGTGCTCACAATCTGCGACGATAACAAGGTAGAGCCTCTCCTTACTCGTCTCAAGAAACTGGACGATGACAACCCAATGCTCGGACTCAGGGCATTCGTCTGGAATGTGGAGCACTCTATCTAAATTAGATAAATGAAAAGTGAAAAATAAAAAATACAGGATACACCTTTCAAGTAATAACCATACGCGAAAAGACTAATCTGTATTTTTCATTTTTCACTTTTCATTTTTCATTTATTAAACCTTTAAGCCAATGAAAAAATCTACTCTCCTAACCTCTCTCTTCCTTTTTATCTTATGTCTTTCTTCCAATGCGAAGAAGGAAGCTGGTCGTCTTTGGCCAGATGGCACCCAAATCGAGTCCTGGTTCTTTGATACCACTCGTGTGGATATTTCAAAGCTGGGCAAACAGTATATCCTCACCGACTACCGCATCTTTGCCGATGGACGTATTCACACCTCCGAGATTCAGGCTCTTATCGATAAGGCTGCGAATGAAGGTGGCGGTGTGATTGTCGTTCCTGAAGGTATTTACATGACTGGCGGTCTCAATTTCCGACAAGGCACTCACCTCCACATCCGCAAGGGTGGCGTGCTCATGGGCTCAGACTTCATTGGCGACTATCCCCTCGGAAAGACTCGCATCGAGGGCGAGACCTGTACCTACTTCGGAGCTCTCATTAACGCCGATGGTCTTGACGGCTTCACCATCTCGGGCGAAGGAACCATAGATGGCAACGGACTAAGGTACCATCAGCAGTTCTGGCTTCGCCGTGCATGGAACAAGGCTTGTACAAATAAGGATGAGCAGCGCCCTCGCCTCGTCTATATCTCCAACTGCAAGAACGTGCAGATTGAGGGTGTGAACCTCCAGAACTCCGCCTTTTGGACTAACCACGTCTATAACTCCGAGAACGTGAAGTTCCTCGGATGCAGAATCTACAGCCTCGGCAAGCCCGACGACACTAAAGGCCCTTCTACGGATGCCATAGACCTTGACGTGGTGAAGAATGTGCTGATAAAGAACTGCTACATGTCGGTTAACGATGATGCCGTAGCTATCAAGGGCGGTAAAGGCCCTTATGCCGATGCCTTTATGAAAGAATATCCTGGCATAGAGATACCGTCAGAGAGCGTTGGCAATGGCGAGAACCGCAACATCATCATAGAGGATTGCGAGTATGGTTTCTGTCATGGTTGCCTCACGTTAGGCTCAGAATCGGTATTCGACCATAACATCATCCTCCGCAGAATAAAAATCTCCTCTCAAGCCAATAACCTATTATGGCTAAAGATGCGCCCAGACACCCCTCAACGCTACGAATACATCACGGTTGAGGACATCACAGGTCCTGTGAAGAATTTCCTTCTCATAGCCCCTTGGAAGCAGTTCTACGACCTCAAAGGCAGAAAGGACTCTCCCCTATCCTATTCCGATCATATCGTGATGCGCAACTGCAACTGCGATTGCGAAACGTTCTTCAATGCCCAGAAACAGGATGAGGTGTATCGTCTCAGTAACTTTACCTTTGAGAACCTGAATATAAAGGCAAAAAACAAGGAGTTCCACCCGGAGATTGTAGAGGGATTCACTTTCAACAATCTCAATGTTGAAAGTGAAAAGTGAAGAGTGAAGAATTTAAGTTTGTATTACAGTTTAAAGATGCTTATCATCCTTTCGCTGTAAATTGTAACTTAAATTCTTCACTCTTCACTTTTCACTCTTCACTCTTCACTAAAGGAGTTACAGTCTCACCACCGACCTCACTCCCTTAACTCCCTTCAGCTTCTTTATCAGAGCCTCCAGTCGGTGGGTATCATCAATCTGAACCGTGAGGTTTCCTGAGAAAAGGCCATCGTTAGAGTTGATGGAAATACTTCTGAGAAGCAGTTTCTCTTCCTTGGAAATGATACTGGTGATATTGGTCACAATACCGAGATCATCATTACCCACCACGCGAAGCGTAACGCTATACTGCGTCTGTCCCTTACCGCTCCACCTCGCCTTCACTATTCGATAGCCGAAGCGCGACTTTAGGTCGTTGGCATTAGGACAGTTCTGATGATGAATCTTGATACCTCCGTTCACCGTCACGAAACCAAAGATTGGATCACCGTAGATTGGCTGACAGCAACGGGCAAGGGTATAGTCGATGCCCTTCATGCCTTGGTCGATAACGAGCGTATCGTCCGTTGTCTGAGGCACTCGCTTACTGTCAGGCATCAAGTGGAACTCCTCCGCAGAACGAGCAGGAACAGCTGTTGCCTGCGGATTCTCCTCGTGCTGCTTCATCTCCAGATAACGCTCTATCACGGTATTCGCGTCAAGACTCTCATCCACTATGTCCTTATAGAAATCTGACGTTTCCTTATAGCCCATCTTCTTGATGAGACGCATCAGGATGCTCTCGTCAATCTCTATCTTCCTGTTACGGAACTTACGCTCAATAAGCTCCTTGGCATAGAGTCCGGTGCTCATCTGAGTCTCGCGCAAAGCCTGACGCACCTTCGCCTTTCCGCGCGATGTCTTAACGATATTGAGCCATTCCTGCTTGGCAAACTGCTTGTTGCTCGTGATGATCTCTACGGTATCTCCGCTCGAAAGCTGTTCGCGAAGCGTTACATTCCTTCCGTTTATCTTCGCACCGATACAATGGTTGCCAATGTTGCTGTGGATATGGTAGGCGAAATCAAGTACCGTGGCTCCCTTCGGAAATTTCAGTATGTCGCCCTTTGGCGAGAACACATACACCTCCTTATCGTAGAGATCCATGCGGAACTGATCCATAACCTGCAAATCATCGCCTGCCTCAAGTGCCGCGCGGATGCTTGCAAGCCACGACTCCATACCACTCTCGCTACTCTTCACGCCCTTATAGCGCCAATGGGCAGCCAAGCCATGCTCGGCAATCTCATCCATTCGCTCCGTGCGAATCTGAACCTCTACCCATTTCTTCTCCGGACCGAGCACCGTGATATGCAGACTCTCATATCCGTTCGTCTTAGGCACGCTGAGCCAGTCGCGAAGTCGCTTCGGGTTAGGCTGATACATATCCGTCACTATGCTATACACCTGCCAGCATTCCATTTTCTCGCGCTCTGGGGCAGAGTCGATAATGATACGAATGGCGAAGAGGTCATACACACCCTCAAAGGCACACTTTTGCTTCTTCATCTTCTGCCAGATGGAATGTATGCTCTTAGTGCGCCCCTTGATATGGAACTTCAATCCAGCCTCTTCCAGTTTCTTCTGAACAGGCCCTATGAAATCCACGATATACTTATCACGTGAAGCCTTCGTCTCGTTCAGTTTCTCCTTGATATGATAGTAGGCATCACGTTCAAGGTATTTCAGCGACAGATCCTCAAGCTCACTTTTCAGCTTATACAAGCCAAGCTTATGAGCCAATGGCGCATAGAGATAGCTTGCCTCCTCTGCCACGCGGTGTCGCGCCTCCTCGTTTATAGTATCACGAAGCTCACGCATCATATTCACACGATCAGCAATCATGATGAGTATGACGCGCATATCCTCTGCAAACGAAACTATGAGATTACGGAAATTCTCTGTCTCAATCACAGGTGTCTTCTCATACAGATGATACAGGCGCACCAATCCGTTGATGATTGTTGCAACGCCATCACCAAAGTCATTACGCACCTCCTCCATGGTGGTATAACCATTTATGACACCATTGTAGAGTATGATAGCGATAACGCCATCACGACGCAGACCAATCTCATCAACTGCGATGAGCGCCGTCTGCAAAGCCATTACAATGGGATTGAAGCCAAAGGCATCAAACTTAATCTGCTTATCATTGATTGCCTGAGCCAGTATATGCTCTATCTTGGCTTCATCGCCAGGGAGGAGAGCATCACCTATCCTACTTCTTAATTCTGCACGTAGCTTGCTGATTCTCTCCATAAACCTTATTTTAAATTATAAAATGAACAATGAAAAATGAAAAATACAAGTATGGCTATTACCTGAAAAACGTAACTTGTATTTTTCATTTTTCACTTTTCATTTTTCATTTACTTCCCCTCCCTTTGATTTGAAGAATGTATCTACTCCCCCTTGAGGGGGTAAGGGGGGAGGAACCCTCCCTTTGGGAGGGACTGGGTGGGTCTTTACTTCTTCGCCTCCTCTTCCTGCATATCTCCCTCAATAGAGAGGCGCACCATCTCTGTCTTTGCATTACTGCGGATAGTGATGGTCTTTCTGAAGTGACCAGGGAACTTACCAGTACCGTTGTATGTCACGTTGATAGTACCCTTCTCACCTGGCTGCACAGGAGTCTTGGTATAGGTAGGAACCGTACAACCGCAGCTTGCAACAGCCTGATTGATAACAAGAGGCTTGTCACCAGTATTGGTAAACGTGAAAGTACACTTCACGATAGGATCACTCTCCGAGAACTTACCAAAGTCATGCGCAGTCTTATCAAACTTAATCTGTGCCTGAGCCATCATAGCGATGCTCATCATAAGCATACACACTATTGAAAGTATCTTCTTCATAGCCTTTTTACCTTTCCTAAATTATTTTTATATGGTTAAAAAAATATAGTTCATAATTCACAGTTCATAGTTCAAACTGAAAGTGAATAGTGAATAATTTAAATTACTTTTTACCGCGAAAGGGCGATTAACAGCCTCAAACCGCAACACAAACTTAAATTCTTCACTCTTAACTCTAAACTTTTCACTTGAAGTTTCACTTCACACCAGTTCAAACAACTCCGATGCCGACTTCCTCTTCAGTATTTCAATCTGAAAATCCTTGCCGGCAACGATGCCGTACGAGCGAAGCACCTGCTCCACCGTCTTCTGAGCAAGCACTGGGTGATTGTTCTCCTCCGAAAGATGGCAGAGCCACACCTTCTTCAGTTTCTCCGTGGCATTATTGGCAAGAGCCTCGCCACAAGCCCTGTTCGACAGATGGCCGCGCTCACTCGCTATCCTATCCTTCAGATACTGCGGATAGTTGCCCACGCGCAGCATCTCCTCGTCATAGTTCGACTCCAGAACCAGATAGTCCGACAGCGAGATATACTTCTTCATCTCGTCAGTCACATGCCCCGCATCCGTCATAAGGCAGAACACCAGCCCATCCGTCTCAATGCAGTAGCCCACGTTGTCCGAGCTGTCATGCGGAACGGTGAATGGAGTAATCTGGAAATCCCCAATCCTGATCCTTACGTCCTTCTCAATAACCCTTGCGTTGGCAGAAGGAATCTTCTTGTGCACGCAATAGTTACGCAAAATGCCGTTATGCACCTCCTTAGTGGCATACACGGGCAGATTATAGTCAGTACTCAGCACACCCACCGCCTTGATATGGTCAGCGTGGTCGTGCGTAATCAGGATGTTCTTGATGTCATCCAGTCGTATATTGTAGTCATGCAGGTATTTCTTCAACGTTCTTATCCCAACACCTGCATCTATCAACAGTCCTTCGGACCCGGTAGAGAAATAGTAGCAGTTACCACTACTTCCGCTGCCGAATGATATAAATTTCAGCATTTTGATTAATATTTTATGCAAAAGTAACGAAAAAGTATTGATTATCCAAATTTTTTTTACTACC
>CACYXI010000092.1 GCA_902778265.1 uncultured Bacteroidales bacterium
ACGTCACCTAACCGATAAGGTGACGCAACGTGACTTCCTTCCAGTCTGAGCGAATTTGACTGGCAGAGGAAAGATGTTTTTATGAGGAAAGAGCTTGCTTGTGAAGTGGCACACTCCCAGGCGTATTTATACGTATGGGGAATTAGGCTTCCCCACTGTATAAATAAGTGGCACGGGCAAGCCCGTTCCTTGAAAAAATAACAATCAGGTTAACTGGCAAAACTTTCGGATGCAGGGAGCGGAGTTTTGCTTTTACAAGATAAGAATTTGGCGTTATGACATCAATAAAGACAAAGTTCAGACCTTCATCCGTTGAAGGTAAGGAAGGCAGTATATACTTCCAGATTATCCATAATCGCGTAGTCCGCCAGTTGAATACGGATTACAGAATAATTGCATCCGATTATTTCGTTCACAATGTTCACATAACATTGGCAATGGCGTGTCTCGGCTTTCTCTGTCAAGGCATTCCTTTACATACTGTACGATGTCGCGTCCCGTGAGTTTTGGAACTTGACAAATCAAAATTTGAAAGTAGAACTATTAAAACAGTTTTTTCGTAAAACAAAATCAAGTTATCTCATCCCAAAAGGATGTTTTTACAGTATTAATCCTTCTATGGAGATGGCTTGCCATATTAAAGTTTTAATCTAAAACTATGCGATGATTTCTGTTGTCAACTGTTTCGCTTGTTGACTGACAATCTCATTCCAAAGCCGTGAACTTTGGAGCTTAGTTGTGGGGATATGATCTTTGTACCTCTCATAGAAATCTATACCCATGTCCTTGAATATTTTGTTGCAAATGGTCGATAATTTCTTCTCATGCCCAGCAGTCTTAAAACTTCTTAAACAGTTTATGTTACTGCCAAAGCTGTAAGTGATGGCGAGATCCTTGATACGTTGAAGGAACTTGCCTGTATGGAGGGGAACTTTGTATGCTCACATGGTGTTGCAAACTATGCCGCTGCCCGGAACTTTCTCAACTCACTGGAGCGTATTCCACAGACCATTGGGCAGTTTCAGGATAAGAACGCTATGCTTGCCAGAGACATACAGCTTCTGAAGGAGATTGCAGGCAAGCAATGGAAGAAAGAAGATGAACTGAAGGGATTGAAGTCAGAACTTGCCGCGATAGACAGAAAGATTCAACTGGAGCTGGCGAAGGATAATGAGCCGGAACAGGAAGAACGGAAGGCTGTTGCCAATGGCGATGTCATTCACGAAATACCTCAGGCAAAAGGAAATACAAGCAGGGGGGTACGACCTTGAAAAAAACTTAGACTATTCATGCTGCCAGTCAGAATCCCTTTAGATGGACTGGCAGTCTTGAGTTTTTTGCACACCTCATTTTGGTTGGTTTTACATATTTTGTTTGATATGAACAAATGGAAATACGCCCTTACTGCGCCCCTGATGGAATATAGTTGAGCTTACATATAGAAAAAAGCACGATTTATACGACAGGGAAAAAGCGCTCTAAGTTATTGACTTTCTATTTGTTATCAATAGATGGTGAGAAGAAATATAACTAAAATATGTTATGAACATACTAAGATGAGCCATTTCGCACTTCATGGTAATGTTGTAATTTTGCACTCGGAAATCAGAAATTTGTGCCAGCCTTGGGGCTGACATGCACTATTTTGACTTTCCCTTCGGTCGTCGAGCTAAACATTCTTCGTGCGAGCATAAGTTTGCACTCGGAAACAACTTCCGCAAGCTCAACTTCAAAGGTTATAAGGTTTTGAGGTTATCAGGTCAACCTCGTTATAAGTACTCCGACCTAAGAACCTAAAAAAACACAAACCTTAAAACCTTCAACTTGAGCTATATAAAAGTCGAATAAAATATCAAAAAAGTAAAATATATGAAAGAAAGATTCAGGAACATTTTTTTTAGATTCAGGACAATTGCAATAACAGTTATTGCATTGCTGTTCAGCTCTATCACAACGAATGCACAGACACTAAAGGGCATAGTGGTAGATTCACGCACTAATGAGCCTATTATTGGTGCAGTAGTAAGTGTCAAGACAAGTAACGGTTTGAGCGGTGGGGCATCAACAGATGTGAGTGGTCGATTCTCGCTTGCGCTCAAGTCTGTGCCTACAACAATCGTAGCGAGCTATACCGGCTACAACAATGAGGAGATAAGTATATATGAGGTAACAGACGATGAGATTCAAATTGACCTCACCGAGAATTTCAATGCACTTCAGGGAGTTGTGGTAGTAGGATATGGAACACAGAAACGAGAGAATTTAACTGGTTCAATTGCGGCAGTAAATGTTGAGGAACTCAAGAAAGGTATCGGTGCTTCTGTAAACGGACTGCTTGATGGTGCAATTGCAGGACTTCAGGTCACTCCTACATCAGGTCAACCAGGCGCAGGAAGCACTCTTCGTATCAGAGGTGGTAGTTCTGTACAAGGTGGAAACGAACCACTCTATGTGATAGATGGTTTCCCAATATATAATCAAAGTAGTTCTTCGGGTGTGTTTAATATTAAGGAGACAGGCTCGCAGATGGGAAGTCCAGCCCATGAAACAACAGATCCTCTTTCCATGTTAAATCCTGCCGACATCGAATCTGTCTCAATTCTTAAAGACGCCTCTGCTACAGCAATCTACGGTTCAAGAGGTGCAAATGGAGTAATTATCATTACGACTAAGAGTGGAAAGAATAGTGATCGGGCTATTATCTCTTATGAAGGAAGCATTGGTTGGCAGAAACTAAATAAGAAGATTGATGTTCTCAATGCGAGGGATTTCTCCGAACTGAAGAATGCCGCAATGTATGATGACAACCCTCAAGGCGGTAAGTTCCAATATAAGACACAAGAACAAATCAACTCCTATGGTGAAGGTATTGACTGGCAAGATGAAGCCTATAGAAACGCTATCATTACCAATCATCAGCTTAGCATAAGTGGAGGTAACGAAAAAACACGCTATGCCGTATCAGGCGGTTACTATAAGCAAGATGGAATATTGAAGCAAACGGGGTTCGACCGATTCTCTGGTCGATTGAATCTTAACAGCAAACTATCCAGTAAGCTTACTGCCGGTTTCAATGCGAATGCAAGTTACGGCACCACCCTCACTCCCCCCTCCGGTCTTGTATATTCACTTCTGCAAGCCCCCTCAACAGCTTCCATATATGAGACCGATGGCAGCTATGTATATCAGAATCCGTTTGAGACCGTATGGTCAAATCCTATTGCAGCACTTAATGAAATTGAAAACAAATCAAGAGACTTTCGTCTCATCGCTTCGGGTTTCGGTGAATATGAGTTTATCGAGAATCTAAAGCTAAAGGTGCTATTAGGAGCGGATTTCGATAGCCAGAAGGATTACGCATACATACCCTCTACGCTTTACGAAGGCAGCAGTGATAAGGGGAATGCAACTGTTGCATCACTCGATCACACCTCTTGGTTAAATGAGAATACGCTCAGCTATTCATTCGCTATAAAAGATGTTCATAAATTTGATATACTTGCAGGTTTCACCCAACAGGAATACAGATTCGAAATCCTGCGTGCAGGTTCATCAAACTATGTTTCGGACGCCTCATCCTACAATAGTCTTGGAAGCGGATCAGTCGTGGCCTCACCATATAGCTATTCAGAAAAAAACACCCTGCTATCAGTATTAGGACGTATTAATTACGTATATGACGAGCGCCATTCATTGTCATTAAGCATCAGACGCGATGGAAGCTCACGATTTGGTAAGAGCAAGAAGTGGGGAACCTTCCCCTCTATTGGCTATTCATGGAATATTGCCAATGAATCATTCTTTGAGCCTTTGAGAAAGAATATAAGCAACTTGAAACTGCGTCTCAGCTATGGTGTTACAGGAAATCAGGAAATTGGAAACTATCAGTCACTGGCAACAATATCCTCTACGAAATATGTGATAGGTGACAATGTAGTACTTGGATTTTCTCCTGACCGTATTGCCAACGACAATCTTGGCTGGGAATCAACGCATCAGTTCGATGCAGGTCTCGATGTAAGTTTCCTCGATAATCGCATTAGCCTTTCTTTTGATTATTACAACAAACTTACAAAAGACTTGTTGCTGAATGTCTCCATTCCATTTACCTCTGGCTATAATACATCATTGCAAAATTTCGGTAAGGTGCAGAACCAGGGACTTGAATTCACCGTCACGACACACAATCTTACTGGCAAGTTGCAATGGAATACATCACTAAATTTCTCTCTGAATAGAAATGAGATAAAGGAGCTTGGTGATAATGCCTCATATTTATATGGTAGCACATTTGGAGCTTATATCCTTGAGGAAGGTCATCCTATTGGTTCATTCTATGGAGTATTGTCAGATGGGGTACTTCAACAAGGTGAAGAGGCTACCAAGGGGGCATATACAGCTGGTCAAACCGCAATTGCTGGTGACAGATTGTATAAGGATCTAAATAATGATAGTCAGTACACAAACTCTGATGACAGAACTATAATTGGTAGTGCAGAGCCAGATTTTACTTTTGGACTTACGAATAATTTCTCGTATAAAGGCTTTGATTTAAGTTTTTTCTTTAGTGGTTCTGTTGGCAATGATCTTATCAATGTAAATCGTATGAGACTATCATTTTATAATGGTCGCACAAATGCCATTCAGAATGCAGTCAATAGATGGTCCGTTGACAATCCTAACACTACGGTGTCAAGAGCGAAGATAGAAGCCTCCGTACCTTTCTCTGACGAGTTTGTTGAGGATGGTACATATATTAAACTCAAGAATATAACCTTAGGTTACTCATTCCATAAGAGATTAATAAAAAGACTTGGCATAGGCTCGCTTCGTTTATATGCATCTGCATCCAACTTACTGACCATAACCAATTACAAAGGTTATGACCCAGAAGTAACATCAAATGAGGCTCTTTACGCAGGTAGGGACTACGGAGCGTACCCTTCAGCAAAAACATACAACTTTGGTGTTCAATTAAAATTTTAAGAAAGGAGATAAAAATATATGAAGAAAAGATATTATTTACTTGCATTCCCATTTTTTCTTACATCTTGTGTGTCACTCGATGAAGATCCAAAATCCAATCAGGTCTCATCCCAGTTTTATAATAATGAGTCTGATGCCAATGCGGCAATTTACGCAACTTATTCTGCTTTAATAAATGGCAATGATACTAAAACTCTTTATAATCGCGGCATACAGAATGGTCCAGAGGTTGCAACTGATGATTATATAGGCGGTCCATTGGCATCTGATGTAAATACACAGGCTTATGCAGCCTTGACTCACGATGCTTCAAACAGTCGTTCACAAGCACTTTGGGAAGATAGCTATAATTTGATTAACAAAGCGAATATTGCAATTGACAACATCGGTAAAATATCGCAAGGCGTTATTTCTGAGACAAAAAGAGAGCAATATATTAATGAGGCGAAGTTTCTTCGTGCTCTAAGTTATTTCAACCTTGTTAGATGGTTTAAGTATGTTCCACTTATACTTCATGAGACAACATCAGTATCGCCTTCAAGTCTGAATGTCACTCAGGCAACGGAAGATGAGGTTTACGAGCAGATTATCAAGGATTTGAAAGATGCTGAGGCTCTCCCCTCGCCTCAAGAGCAGACTTCAAGCGATTTGGGACGTGCGACATCAGGCAGTGCCAAAGCTATTCTTACAAAGGTATATCTCACACGTCAACAATGGCAGCTTGCAGCCGACAAAGCAAAAGAAATTATTGATAGTAACTGGTATGATCTGTTCGAGAACTTTGAGGATGTATTCAATGTTGAGACAAAGAATGGCAAAGAACACATTTTTTCCATTCAATTCAAGGGAAATAGTGGATTGGTGAGCCATCACATGGCTCGTTCTGCCGCCCCTCTTTCATCTATGGTTCCTGGAATTGGCGGGTCTTATGCAGATGCCTATAATCCCAAGAGTGATCTATATGAAAGTTATAGTATAACAGACAAAAGGCGTGACATTTCATTGGCGACTACATTCGTAAGTCCCTCAAACGGTCAGACATACACGCTTGATGAACCTCTGTTTAATAAATATTATGATATTTCCGTTCCTGGAAGTCAGATTAATTCGTCAAAAAACATCCCTGTTATCCGTTATGCAGAAATATTACTTATCTATGCAGAGGCATTGAATGAATTGAATGGTCCAACATCCACAGCATACGATTATATTGATAAAGTGCGTAAGCGTGCGGGGATCTCTCTCTTGAAGGATAAAGCCCCGAATCTTTCTAAAGAAGACTTCCGCGACTCGATATTTCAGGAACGTAGAAAAGAGTTTGTGTTTGAGTTCAACAGATGGTTTGACCTTTCAAGAAGAGGTGCCGACTATTACATAGCTATGTTGAAGAAAGCTGGCAAACTTAATGTGAAGCCAAAACATATTCATTTGCCAATTCCTCAGCGTGAAATTGATATTAATCCGAATTTGAAACAGAACCCTGATTGGGAAAACTAAAAAAAAGATATGAAGAAAAATTACATTAAAAATTCTCTTTCTTCAGGAGCACTGCTACTTACCGCTCCTGCGTTGGCTCAATATAGTCCAACTCCACAGTTCACAGAACATATTGGTAAAACCACTGCTGAAACAAAGACTGTGAATGTAAATTATAATCCTCATGCAAAACCTGGAGCTCCAAATGTGGTTTGGATTCTTTTGGATGATATTGGATTTGGTGCATCATCTTCATTCGGCGGACTCATTGAAACGCCAACTTTTGACTATCTTGCACAGAATGGCCTTCGTTTCAACAATTTCCATACTACAAGTATATCTGCACCGACACGTGCAGCACTGCTCACAGGTCGTAATCACCATTCCTCTCATGTAGGGTATTTCAATGATGACAATTATGGTGCTCCAGGATATGACACATACGGTCCTATGGAAAATGGTACTATAGCCGAGATACTTCGTGAGAATGGATATAATACCTTTGCTATAGGAAAGTACAACTTCACTCCAATGCTTGATGGTTCAAATATTGGACCTTTCAACCGTTGGCCTACAGGCAGAGGGTTTGATCATTACTTCGGCTATAATCCAACAACTGCAGCAGATGATCAATGGCATCCTTACTTGTATAAGGATACCCAGAGAGTACCAGACGACTCACTAGGTGAACTCGCAATCACAAGATTTACCAATCAAGCCATCCAATATATTGCCGACCAAAAGAGTGCAGCTCCAGGAAAGCCATTTTTCCTGTATTTCGCCCCTGGTACAGCCCATGTCCCTCTTCAGACTACTCCCGAGTGGATAAACAAATACAAAGGCAAGTTTGATGAAGGATGGGATGTCGCAGCAGAAAAAATCCTTCAGAACCAAATACGCTTAGGTGTTGTACCTCCAAATACGAAATTGCCAATAAGAAACCAAAACCTTGACAGATGGAAAGATCTTAGCAGTGTTGCGAAAAAAGTTTATGCCCACCAGATGGAGGTATATGCAGGATTCCTTTCTCAGGCTGATTATGAAATTGGCAGAATTGTAGAATTCCTTCGCTATATAGGACAGTTAGATAACACTATTATCTTCATTTCAATTGGCGACAATGGTGCAGAGGCTGCTGGACGACAGACTGGTATTACCGCAGAGTATGGACTCCGAGGTGAAAAGAAGGATTCTTTGTTAGCACAGGTGGTAAATGATCTTGATCGATATGGTGACGAAACCACATATCCTGCATATCCAGAAGGATGGGCAGAGGCAACGTCAACCCCCTTCAGATACTACAAGGGTTATCCTGAATATGAAGGAGGTACTCACAATGGTCTCATTGTTTACTACCCTAAAGGTATCAAAGAGAAGGGTGGGATTAGAACGCAGTATGCACATGTAATAGATGTTCTGCCAACAACTGTGGATATTACAGGTTCGGTTGTTCCTGAGAAAATAAATGGCTATGTTCAGAATCCAATAGAAGGTTTTAGTTTCGCAAATGCCATTGTTTCTGAAAACAATAACGTAGAGTCTTTGCATAAAGTACAGTATTATGAGTTGGTAGGTGCTCATGCATTGTACAAGGATGGTTGGAAAGCACAGTTCCCTAATGATACTGCATTTGCATATAGGCTAAGGGGCAAAGCTGACTTTACTCCACATCTATATCATATTGCAGAGGATTTCAACGAATCAACTGATCTTGCAAAGAAATATCCTGAAAAACTCAGGGAACTTGAAGATGTGTTTGATCAGGAAGCACGAAAGCATAATGTCTATCCGTTGAGATCTGCAGGGACTGTTGATAAGAATGCAATAAGGAACAATCGTACACACTTTGACATATTCATCGGACCTAAGAATTGGTCTGAATATAGTGACTTGATGGGTTTGGGGAAGAAATCACATACATTGACTGCAACAGTTGATGTTAAGTCAGAACATCCAAACGGTGTTTTGTTCTCATATACAGGAAGATTCACGAATTTCAGTCTTTACTTAAAAGATGGCATACCTGTATATTCTTTCAAAAAACATTTCTCAGATAAGGATTATATCAAAGTGAAAGGCAGCAAGAAGGTTAATGCTGGAGTCAATGTAGTACGTGCTGATGTGGATATCAATCCAAAGAGTAACGATGGAATTATATCCATATTCATAAACGACGAAAAGGTTGCATCAGAAAATATAGGCAATGTAGGTCTTATTTCACTGGATGCTCACTCTGGCACAGCTTTGCAATTGGGAAGAAGTTGGGGAAATCCAGCTTCTGATGAATATAAATCGCCATTTCAGTTGAACGAGAAATATCTCAAGGCAACAATTGATATCAAGTAATACTCGCATTTATTTTATGGGGAGGCCAAAAAACTTCGGTTTTGCGGCACTCTCCTTTATCGCATCCATTAAGCGATCAATATGCAATTATGGCATCTGATACCATAATTATGGTACGTTATTCCCCAAAACTGGTGATTGCGCGAATCACAAATTAACCATACCTTTGCACTCGGAAATCTGAGACGTGCGCCAGCTTTGTGGCTGACATGCACAATTTCCTTCGTGCGAGCCTAAGTTTGCACTCGGAAATCAGAGAAGGTTTCCGGGTGCATTTTTTATGCCCCAAAAAACGGATTAAAGTTTAGGATAAATGAGAATAATATCACGGAATAGTAATCTGGCAATCAGACAAGTGGAGGAGGTGATGAAACAGTTTCCGCTAACGGACTATAGCCTCGTCACGACCGAGTCGTTTGGCGACAGGCATAAAGAGGTGTCGCTTATGGATAAGTCGGTTGCACCTGATTTCTTCACTCGTGAACTTGATGCCGCCTTGCTTGACGGCAGGGCTGACATTGCCATTCATTCAGCCAAGGATCTGCCTTATCCTCTGCCTCCAGGCATAGAGGTGATAGCCTTGACGAAAAGTGCCGACAAAAGTGATTCGCTTGTTTCACACAATGGTCTGACGCTCAGCCAAATGCCTTCTGGTAGCAGGATTGGTACAAGTTCAGAGCAACGTAAGGCAGAACTGCTTGCCCTGCGCAACGACATAGAGGTGGTGGCGATACGCGGTACGATAGAGGAACGCATAGCGCAAGTGGATAACGGCACGGTGGATGCCTTGATTGTTGCCACCTGTGCCCTGACTCGCCTCGGACTCTCACATAGGGCAACGGAACGGTTGGTATTCGAGACTCATCCTCTACAGGGAAATCTCGCCATTACCGCTTCTGCTCGTGTGAGTGATGACATTAGGTCATTGTTCGAAGGAATTGACATTCGCAGACAATACGGCAAGGTGACGTTGGTGGGGTTCGGTCCTGGTGATCCCGAACTTATAACGGTAAAAGGCCAAAAAGCTCTTGAAGATGCAGATGTAATTTTCTACGATGACCTGACCAATGAGCCGTATATCAGGCGGTTCAGGGCAGAGAAGGTGTATGTAGGTAAGCGTAGCGGCAGACATTCGCACGCTCAGGATGAGATCAACAACCTTCTATATAAGGCTGCTACGGAAGGCAGACGAGTGGTAAGGCTGAAAGGTGGCGATGCCATGATCTTTGCCCACGGAAGAGAGGAGATCGACTATCTGAAAGCGATGATGGTGAGCGTAGAGGTGGTGCCAGGTATCAGTAGCGGTATTGCCCTCGCATCGCTGACGCAGATTCCGCTCACACATAGACATCTGGCACGCAGCGTAGCATTCGTGCTTGGACATTCGGCAATGCCACAGACTCCCGATGCTGATACCCTTATATACTATATGGGAGGCGAGAAACTGAGTACCATAGCCGAGGCTCTGCTCAGATCGGGCAGGAATGGCGATACTGCGGTGGCACTCGTAACCAATGTATCGTTACCTGAACAGAGGGTGGTGTTCTCCACTCTGAGCGAACTGAGGTATGCCGTATTTCGTGACACGCCAGTACTGATAATCGTTGGTGAAGTGGTGGCACTCGAATCCCAGTCACACCATCAACGCATATACGACACTGGTACGCAGGGCAGCACTCCGCTGATAAGGATTGAGAGAAACCAGATACATCAGCCAGAGGCAAGCAATTTTGACTGGGTAGTGTTCACTTCAAGATACGGAGTGAGATATTATGAAAAGAACCTAAAAGGCGTAAAGGTGGCAAGCATCGGACCAGTGACGAGTGCCGAACTGCAACGGAAAGGCATCAGCCCCATCTTCGAATCGCCGACGCAATCAGCAGAAGGAATCATAGACTTCTTCACTCGGCAACCAGTATGCAGAATACTGTTGCCACGGTCGGACAAGGGACTGAGGGCATTGAGCGACGGACTCAGGGCATCGGGACATGAGGTGGTGGATTTGCCAGTATATCGTAACACACAGAATCCACAGGCAGAGGCGCACGACCTCACCCTGTACGACAAAGTGATATTCTCATCACCATCCGCAGTAGATGCATTCAAGAACATATATGCAAATCAATCAACAAAACATCTGTTAATCATAGCAAAAAGAAAGACAACGTATGAAGCGATTCAGACAATATAGAACCACGCAGTCGGTTAGGGATCAGTTTGCCGACGTAGCGGAAATAGAGCCACAAGATTTTATCTATCCATACTTCGTAGAGGAAGGCGTAGGCATAAAGACCGAGATACCGTCAATGGAAGGAGTGTATCGTTTCTCCATCGACAAACTCATAGAGGATGTGGAAGACACGCTCACATTAGGCATCAACAAGGTGCTGCTCTTCGGAGTAATTCCCCAGGAAGAGAAAGACGAGCGTGGAACGGCAGCCTATAGGGAAGACAACATAATAAGCAAGGCTGTCCGTGCCATCAAGGCAAGGTTTCCTCAGATAGTGGTATATACCGACATCTGTCTGTGCGAATATACATCGCACGGACATTGCGGACTACTCTATGAGGACGGTAAGCCTGTGGCATACGACGAAGAGCTTGCCATACTGCGCCGTACAGGTTGCGCTTGCGGAAAGTCGCACCGCAACATCGTAATCGACAATGATTCCACGCTCCCTCTGCTTGCCGAGATGGCATATCAACATGCCCTTGCTGGAGCAGATTTCGTGGCACCGTCGGCAATGATGGATGGTCAGATAGAAGCCTTGCGCAGGAAACTTGATAGCGATTCGCGCACACACAACACCAAGATACTCGCCTACTCTGCCAAATATGCCTCTGCCTACTACGGACCATTCCGCGATGCAGCAGGCAGCGCCCCTGGCTTCGGCGACCGAAAGAGCTATCAGATGGACTATCGCACCCACGATCAGGGACTGGAAGAGATACAGGCAGACATAGAAGAAGGTACTGACTGGATAATGGTGAAGCCAGCCCTTGCATATCTCGACATCATATATCGAGCCTCCGTTGCATACCCACATCATCCACTCGTAGCCTATCAGGTGTCAGGAGAATACTCTATGCTCCTCAATGCCTCGCGTCAGGGCTATTTTGACGAGAAGAGAATCTTCCACGAAAGTCTCACAGCCATACGCAGAGCTGGGGCGCGGTATATCATATCCTATTATGCAAAGAGGTATGTGAGGGGGATAGCGTAAAGTATAAGGTAAAAAGTCTAAAGTAAAAGTATGGTTGTAAAGTGAAAATTAATAAGTAAAAAGTATGGCTTGTATCTTCACCGACAGCCCTTCGCTATCCATACTAATCATACTTTTTTAATTTTTACTTATTCTTTTTAATTGAGAAAAAATGTTTCTACCCATCAACATAAACATATCGGGCAAGCAGATACTGATAATAGGAGGAGGAAAAGTTGGACTTCACAAGGCAACAATCCTCAGCCGATACACCTCTGATGCAACCGTCATCTCACCGAAATTTCGTGAGGGATTCAACAGCCTTCCGTTCCGTCTAATTAGAAAACGATATGAGCCAAACGATCTCGATGGAGTGTTTATGGTGTACATCTGCACAGAGAACGCAGAGCTAAACCGACAGATAAAGCGTGATGCTGAAGATAGGCACGTATTGGCAAGCGTATGCGATAGTCCGTCGCTATGCGACTTTACCTCCCCAGCCATATATCGTAATGGCAATCTGACCGTTGCGGTGGCAAGCAATGCGACTGATGTGTATCGTAGCATAAGGATAAGAGATGCAATAAGGGATAATGCCGATATACTTGGAATAACAACGTAAAAAAACTAAATGGTAAAGGCAATTTTATATAATAGAGAAGACAAGCCCACAAATGTCAATGTGCCGGTAGGAGGCGTACTGTTCGAAACATGCACTCGCACCGAACTGTACTGGGGAGATGGTGAAATTCCAATTGAGACGGCGAGACATCTGTTTCGTGTTGCATCTGGACTGGAATCTCCGCTTCTTGGAGAAATGGCAATCCAAGGACAACTAAAAAACTGCTATTACGCAGCCAAAGAACGTTGGAAACTCTCTGCGCCGATCAATCGTTTGTTCCAGACCGCTATTTATACAGGACATAGGGTGCGTACAGAGACCAACATTGCCAAAGGGGCGGTCTCCTACTCACAGGTTACGGTAGATGCAATCTGCCACGAAATCCCCAAACTGTCAGACTGTGTCGTGAGCATCATCGGAGTCAACGAAATGACAGAGTCGATACTCAACTTCCTCAGCGCCCATGGAGCAACCAATATCATCCTTGCCAACCGCAGTATAGACAAGGCAAAGACACTTGCCCTTCGATACGATGCCAAGGCTGTGCCACTTGAGGAGAAACGACACCTACTCCATGTGTCTGACGTAGTGGTAAGTGCAACATCAGCTCCACATACCATCATCCACAGTTCCGACCTTACGACCAAAGCAAGCAAGGGGAATAGAAAACTGTTCTTCGACCTTGCCATACCGCCAGACATAGACGAGGGAATAGCCGCAAAACCTCAGGTGAAACTATTCCGGATAGCAGACATAGAGCAACGAGCTATACAGAATATTAAGGCAAGAGAAGCAGAAGTGGCACGCTGCGAAGAGATAATAGAAGAAGAAATAAACGAACTTCTGCGATGGCAGATGTTCAGAGAGGAAAAGTTAATAAAAGCCTAACCAAACCTTCCCAAGGGGAAGGAGGTTAGATAGTAAAGAAAGTTATAAAATATTTGCGACTAAGCTTTTTTGAAAGAAAAAATGTATAAAATATCCTTCCCTTTGGGCAGGCTTGGTCAGGCTTCTAAATTGTAATTGAAACAAATTATGAATAGAGAACTATCATATAAGGCTTTTGAAGAAGCAAGGCAATATATACCAGGAGGCGTAAACTCACCAGTACGCGCACTCAGGGCTGTTGGCGAATCACCATTATTTGTTGACCATGCCAAGGGCGTAACATTTACCGACATCGACGGCAATGAATACATCGATTTCTGTCTGTCGTGGGGAGTATTCATCGCAGGTCATGCCAATCCAGTGGTTCAGGAAGCGGTACAGAAAGCTATACTCAACGGCACAAGCTATGGCATCCCCACGCTCTTGGAAACACAGCTTGCCCGGAAGGTTTCAGAACTGATACCATCAATGCAGCAAGTGAGGTTCGTAAACTCTGGTACTGAGGCGGTTATGTCTGCTGTCCGAGTGGCACGCGGTTTCACCAATCGCAACTACATAGTGAAGTTTGAAGGTTGCTATCACGGTCATGCCGACCATTTGCTTGTAGCGGCAGGTTCGGGAGTTGCAACCTGCGGAATCACATCCTCGGCAGGTGTTCCTGATGGATTCGCCCAATACACCCTCGTTGCCCCATTCAACGACAAGGAGGCCGTTGATAGAATCTTTTCTGAGTACGGAGACATAATAGCAGCCGTGATTGTTGAGCCTGTGCCTGCCAACATGGGAGTCGTGCCAGAGAAAAATGGTTTCCTGCAATATCTCAGAGACATCACCTTGCGATATGAGGCATTACTAATTTTCGATGAGGTAATAACTGGTTTTCGTCTTACCCTTGGCGGTGCACAGAAATACTATGGCATCACCCCCGACCTAACTACAGTAGGCAAGATAGTAGGTGGTGGATTCCCAGCAGCAGCATTCGGAGGCAGAAAGGAAATTATGTCAATGCTTGCACCTGAAGGCCCAGTCTATCAGGCTGGTACATTGTCAGGCAATCCTATTGCGATGACCGCAGGACTTGCAACACTCTCCATACTCAGCGAGAAGGATATTTATAACAATCTCAACGCCAAGGCGGAGAAGTTTATTGCCGAACTGCAGAACATACTGCGACCCAAAGGCATAACAATCAGTAGTGTAGGCAATATGTTCACTCCATTCTTCAGGAAAGAAACACCGACAAACTTCCGAGAGGTTAGCCAAAGCAATCAAAAGGAATTTGCAAGGTTTTGGAGATATATGCTTAACAACGGAGTCTATCTCTCGCCCTCACAATTCGAGGCAAACTTCGTATCAATTCAGCACACGGAGAAATACCTCTCAGATGTTCTGGAGATAACAAAAGGATATTAAAATGAGACCCCTCCCTAACCCTCCCGAGGGAGGGATCTTTTCAGATACAATAACTATATTAAAGTCCCTCCCCCTCGGGGGAGACGGAGGGGGCTTATAAAGTATAAAGTAATATGGCAAAGATTATCGTAAACGGAGAAGAACAGAAAGTACAACTTCCTGTAACAGTAAGTGAACTCATCAAGCAGAACAACGTGTTTCAGCCAGAAATGGTAAGCGTTCAGGTAAACGAGGAATTCGTAGAGCGCGAGGACTTCGACACGCTCCAGCTTAACGAGGGTGATAGCATCGACTTCCTGTACTTCATGGGAGGCGGCTGCTAAAGTAAATGAAAAATGAATAATGAAAAATACAAGTTACATTCTTCACCTGAAGTAGTAAACTATATTTTATAATTTCTCATTTTATAATTTACCTCATCATGTTCGATTTCACAGAAGAAGAACTCAACAGATACAGCCGACACATCCTATTGCAGGACGTAGGCGTGGAAGGACAGGAAAAGATCCGCAACGCCAAG
>CACYXI010000093.1 GCA_902778265.1 uncultured Bacteroidales bacterium
TGCGCTCACGAACAGCCTGCATCTCATCCTTGGGTATGTGGTCGATGTCCATCCCGACAGTGGTGCTCATCGTCTTCGATCCTTTCAGCGTACCATCTTTATTTGGCAGACACGAGTAGTTCATCTGAATCAGACGGTTCTTCTGTCGGGCATCGCTTTCGCGTACCGTTTTTAATATCTGGCGTTGATGCTCGTTGTTGCGCTTACTGAGATACTCCTCTCTGGTGTGGATGGGGCGCATGAATTTCACCCCATCCTGCTTATAGATTTCAAATACACTCATCGGCTTTAATCCTTTACCAGTTCTCGAATCACCTTCTGCGCAATCTCACTCGCCTGGCTGATCAGTTTCTCTGGCAATTGGTTGATCAGATCTTCTTCAAGCGTAAACACGAAGTAATACAGACCGTTACTCCCTTTCGATAGCGAACTATTGTCTTCCCTGAAGAGCGGTTTGTTCCTCACGCGCTTGGGCAACTCGGTGATATACATGTTACCGTCTCTCATCAGTTGCACCTTGCATCTGGCCGTAAAGTCCTCCATCACCGCATCTTCACAGCATTCAAAGTCAGCTGTGTGGAGTCCGTTCTCCGACAATCCGAAGGTCATCATACCCTCTAACGTTTCCTGCCTATTAATTGTCTTTCTACTATTCTTTTTCATTGTTATTTTCTAATCAGTTCCGTTGCTACCACATCCATAAACACTTGCCCATTGTACTCACGACTCTGGAATCTCAGCGTGGCGATCACCAGATCGCCCTCACTGAACTGGATCGTAGCCAGATTACCCAAGGCACTCACCACATAGCAGTTCTCATACTTGCCACCCAGTTCCTGAAGCACCAGCGTCCGCTTGTTCAGCACACCGCCCTCGGATTTCTCACTCTTCACAGTAAAGCACTCACCGCACTTCACCACTCTTAAAATCATTTCTTTCATTGTCTTTGATCTTTATTGTTATTTTTATTTGTTTATAGTTTACTGTTCGCGTACATTATAATAGTTATACAAAAATCTCTTGTAACCAGGCTTCAGGATGCTGTGCTCATCCGCAATCCAGGAATAGCAGATGTCCAGAACAAAATCTACAGATGGGCAACCTGTCGAGTGCGCGATGTGCTGATAGGAGAAGATCACCAAGTCTTCTGCCATTTCCAACTGCATGTCGGCATGGAACCCCATCAGTTGTTGAACCAACATCCCATAAAGCTGAGGCGATACCTTATTCGCTAAGGTCGTCATTTCACGCTCAGCACTGGGGTTCAGTCCGAACTCACTACGCAAGTCCTGGTTCTCTACTCGAACTTTTCTTGCGATTCTTTTCACCATAAAATTCTTTTTCTTCATGACTTTAAAATGTTTAAATGTTAATACTAAAATTTTCTGGTGCAAAAGTAGACACAACAAAAAACTCTGGCAAAGAATTAGTATGCCAGAGTATGAGTTAGTATAACTTAGTATCAATTTAGTATGGACGATGTCATCGTGGTCTGACCGATTTTCAGGTTATCCGGACAATTCAGGGGCGTAATCTTTTGGGCATACTCTGCAAATCCTGTCTGAGGACAACGCACACCAAGCCGGTCTCTTAACACCAGATAGACACCCATCCAATGTTGTTTCTGCCAGAAAATGGCTTTTCCTGTTTGATCAGTTATGCCCATCAATGCTTTCATGGCTTCACGGAGCCACGCTTGTTGGGTGCGGTCATCCTGCTTATTGAAGAAACTGCGGATTCTATCTTCTTGAGATTCAGATGAAGGCATATAGGTGCTCGCAGAAGGCTCCTCCTGATGCAATTCATCCATGTCCTGATGCAACTGGTTCATCTGCACATTATAGTAATATAAGGCGATGCGCTGGTCGTTGGTCAGTTTGTCGAAGATGCGATACAGGTACTGCTTGGCCAATGGGTAGTCGATCATGAACTTGTTGCCCTCCCAATAAGAGTAGCGTCTGAGTTTGGCAGCTGCGTCGATGAAGTTGGCCGACAACACCTTGCCTCGCGACATCTCCGACTTGAGAAGGTCGAGTCTGACAGCAGCAATTTCTTCATCCGTCGGCTCATCGTCGTAATCCATGATACCAAGGTTCAGGATGTCGGCAGTCAGTTCCGCCTGGTATTGCTTATATTTCTTCATCGTGAGTCTGAGTTGTCGTGATTTCCAGATATCATAGGGCGTTTTCTGACAGGCTTCGTAACTCTTCATGAGTTTCTTGAAAAACGCTTCGCTATGACTCTCTCCCAACTGGAATATCTTCATCGCCAACTCAGCCATCAGATCCACCATCTGCCGTATTTTCTTCTTCAAAGCGACAGAATCGGCTTTCGGCAGATCGGCAAACAACTTGTGATTCAGCCAATACTGCGGAGCGGTCATCGTATCATAATTGGCTATCAGCACGTTTCTGCAGGTCAACGTCCGCTCGCTGTTCACCAGGTTCGTCAACTTCACGCAGATCGCATCCGTCAGATCACTGACACTGCAGCCACATTTCGCGATGCCGTCTACGTCCTGTTTGTTCAGTTCATCGTACGACTTCAGCATATTGTCCAGCGTTACGATATAAGCCAACTTCTTAACTTTTCCCAGACTATCTTTGTTTTTATTGTTATTCATTTCTGTTTAGTAATTATTTTATAGTTCAAATATTTAGTAAAAAGCACACACCATCCCATAGACATCAAACACAGGTTCAATGCCTAAAAGACTAACTTTGCACTAGGGCGCTTTTGGTTTCTGGTTTCATAGATATCTCGTTCTATTTTCACATCGGGGACAGTCCCTTTTCGCAAATCTGAGTGCAAAGATAGTGTAAATCGAATGAAAAACCAAATTAATTTGAGTTTTTCTGAGATGCAGCCTATTTTCGTAAGTATCCTGTAACATTTTTCGTAACACGTGTTATAATTTATATACGTCACATAACCAACCTATGAAAAACAAATCTCCTTAAATTTGCAAACGAAATCCATTAAATACGACGATTATGAGCAAAGAAAAGAAGCAAACACTGATGCAGCAGATGAAACATATTCTGCGCAAGATGAATGATAACGACTTAAAGCGCGTTATCAACGAGGCCAAGTTCCAACTGGCTTTCGGCAGAGAGTTTATGAACAAACATTATCCACTTTAAACATTTTGAACTATGGCAAAAGAACTTGTATTTTCAATTGGAGGGAATCTATATGGTTCTGCTCCTGTCAAACTGGAGCGTAAGAAACTCTATGGTTGGAGTAATATGGTGGCTACTGATAAGCAGAACGTCACTTGTATCTCTGCCTATCTATCACCCGACGATGCGCTTGTAATCCCATCAGGTGCTTACAAACAAGGTACTGTTGATGATGAAGGCCGTTGGGTAGAGAAGTCTGAACTGAAAGCCTGCGACAGTGAGAATGGTATGGAGTTGAAGGTTGTCCCTTCTTCCTTCGATGCCCCCATCGCTTTGCATGAAACCGTTCCTGCAGAGGAGTTCCTCGACCATGAGTGGGACTCAGTCTATCAGTTGGCTAACACCGATCTGGCAGATGCTGTTGGCGATGACATCTACATCTTCCCCTTTAGTTATCGTGGAGGATCCACCTGTAATGATGGCTTCCTCATGCGCACAGAGGCTGGTCTCTTCCTTTTCTCTGGTAGTAAGCTCGACTATCCGATGATCACCCTCGCAGAAGAAACCATCATCGACGACTTTGAAGACGATGTCGAGGAAGATATCGACGAACTTGATTTCAGTATGATGTAGAACCCTATAATATAATAAGGTATGAGAAAGATTAATATTTCCAACGAGTGTCGCAGAGATGCAGAAGTAGCCTTTGGCAACATCTCCAAGCGCACAAAGACAGTATATAAAACCATCTCTGGCAGCATCGGTCATTCCGAGCGCAGACTCAAATCTACGATCGAGACAGAACCAGATGCCCTGTTGCAGCAATTTGCAGATTCTCTCCCAGAGGCTCTGATGGCTGAGGATCCTGAGATCGATATGGAGAAAGCCGGACTAAAACTCGAAGGTCTCCGTAAGGTTTATCTTACTCCTGAGAAGAAAGTAGCCTATGGTGTCACCCTTACAGAACACCTCTATCATCCTGATGGTACTGAGAAGGGCACTAAGCCTGATACTACTGTCCCCAGCAATATTGCGATAGATGGTATGCCCATCCGCTGGACAGGTAAGATGATTCCCAAAGATAAGGCGATGCGCACATTTGTCTTCAAGAAGAGTTATCAGGTACGTCATGTCAACGGACTGACCTACGATTTCCTCTACGATATGGCCAAGAAACTTGATGAGCAGCAGGTGATGATGCTCGTAGGTGGAGGTCAGAAGGGCGTTTCCCCCTTGGTTATGAGCAATGGTGGTACTCCTTATCGTGCTTTCCTCGAAGGTCGTGTTGATGGCGATAGTTATGCCCTCATCCTTCGTCTCACTCATCTTGAACTCAAGAGTTTACCCAGTAAAGAATCCTAAAAACAATCATTATGGAAAAGAATAATATCCAAGCCGAGAGTCGTCAGAAGGCTATCGACTACAAGAAAAATATCGCTGGCAAGTTTATGCTGGTTGAAGGTGCTAAAATCAAGTCACGTGTGGATGGTTCCGATTTCTGTGTCACGCGTAAGATTGATGGTCATCTGCAGTGTTTGTTCTATCAGGATGGCACCGCTTATATGCTCAACTCTGGAGGCAACCAGATAGCAGACGATCTGCGTTGCATCCATGCCTTTGCAGAGTCTATGCAGCAGGCAGGTGTTTCCTCTGTTGTTGTGGCTGCAGAACTCTTTATGCCCAAACAGGGAGGTCGTCCCAGATGTGCCGATGTCAAACGAGCCCTCGCAGATCCAGCCCAGCGCAACGAACTCCGACTGGCTCCATTCGATATTATCGAAGTGAATGGCGAGCCTTGGAAAGTCGACCATTACAAGCATACCCATGCCCAGCTCTGTAAATGGTTCCAGGGTGATGATGTGATACCTGTTGATATGATGACTGCCGAGTCTCTCGAAGAAGTGCAGACCATCTACGACGAATGGGTAGAGTGTCAGGGTGCAGAAGGACTTGTCATTCATTCCGATTCCCATATCATCTGTAAGGTGAAGCCTCGCCATACAATCGATGCCGCTATTGTGGGTTATACCACAGGCGACAAGGGTGTGCGCGATTTGATGATGGCTGTTCGCAGAGAAGACGGCCTCTTTCAAGTGTTTGCTGTAGGATCAGGTGGATTGTCCGATGAGGCCCGTCTCAGTTTGCTCAATCGTCTCAGTCAGCAGCATGTCGAGTCGCAGTACATCCTTTCCGATTCGCGAGGCATCGCCTATCAGATGGTTAAACCAGAGAGTGTCTTTGAACTCAGTGTCATCGAACTGGTGGCCAAAGGCAACGACGACAAGGTACGCACCAATGCCCTACTCACCTTCGACGATCAACAGGGCTGGCTGATGAATGGCATGATACCAGGAGTCTCTGCTTTCGGCCTTGTATTCGAACGCGAACGGAAGGACAAATCCCCCACTCCTTCCGACATCCGCATCTCACAACTGACAGATCTCTGTCCTTTCGAGGAACAACAGGCCACGATGGGTAAACTCGAGAAAAGTCAGTTGCTGGAGCGCAGGGTATTCCGTAAGATCTCAGGCGACAAGATCATGCTCCACAAGTTCCTCATCTGGAAGACCAATAAGGAGCGTACAGGTCGTTATCCTGCCTATATCTTCTTCCACACCGACTACAGCAGTGGCCGCAAGGATATCCTGAAGCGCGACATGAGCTACTCATCCGACGAGCAGCAGATCCGCAGCATCCTCGCATCAGAAATGGAGTCGAACATCAAAAAAGGTTGGGAGGAAGTAGCATGAGTCAAATTGTGAAAATGAGAGATGTAAGGTTCGGAGTCGAACTTTTCGAGAATTACCACTCTATGACAGCCCTTGACGATCTGCTCTGCAGTTACAAAGGGCTGCCCAAGGGGGTAAACTATATGATCATTGGCGACCCGGGCGTTGGTAAGACCACAGTCATCCTCGACCTCATAGCCAATATTACTCGTCATACCAAAGGTGCTCGTGTACTCTTTATCAGTGCTGAGATGAACGAGATCGACCTAGCCATCTATGTGAAGCGTTATCCCAAATTCGGCAATCTGGACATCATGTTCGTAGAAGCCGATTTCGAGGGTGAGAAGAAGCATCTGCAAGAGATAGAAGAAGTACTGGAGAAAGGCTGGGACATCGTGGCTATCGACTCCTTCCACGAGCTACAGAGCATCATCAAAGAGGAAGAAGATATCTCTATGCGACTGGCAGAGACCAAACTGCTCTCGCTTATCAAGAAGCATAATAAAGCAGAAAACGCCACCAACACCAATACCACCTTCCTCACCATCCAACAAGTTACCAAGAAGGGCTCATTTGCTGGCACCAATCGTTTGAAACACATGATCACTGCGATGATGGAGCTCAGACTGGACAACCCCAAGAACGTGTATAGCGATCGTTTCGTGGTATTCTCCAAGCATCGTCGAGGCGATGTGGGTGTGAAGCTGTACTATAACCTCAGTAGTAAGGGCGATGTCTTTTTCGATGAAGAGCGCTACCAGCAAGAGTTACAACTACGCAACCTGCAGAAGGATGTATCGACTCAGATTAGAGACTTTGCCAATCAGTTCGATAATTTGTTCAACAAAGAAATGAAGTAGCATTATGGATACAAGTGAATACAACAAAATCAAACAAGATATTCTGGATCTACCTGTCATTTATCGAGAAGTAGAACCAAAGGAGATTGTTGCTTTAGGAGACAACTTCTATAATATTGTGAATACAGAAGTATATGTTGATCCTGGAGTAGCTGGTAAGATTGACAGTTATTTGGGCATTAAATATAGTCAGACTCGTATGGCATACGATAGTTATGGCGAACAAGGCCTTACCAACCTTCGCAACTTCTTTGGACAGGCAAAGAACGAGAATGACAGCAAACTTGTCTTAGTTGCAAACACACATTCCAAGCAAATAGTGAGCGCAGTTCCTATTAAGCAAAGCGTGATCTTACCACATGCATTTTTCGACTTTGCAGAGATGTTTATGGATAAGAACCAATATCTCCCAGAGAAGATGGAATATAACATGGGGCCAGTAGATAGTATCTCACTCATCATGAGACCTGTTAAAGAGAAGTTCATGGAGTTTGCAAAAGGCGACGAGTTCTTATTTAACGGCTTATACTTCCGCTGGACACCAGGAGAAATTGCACTAGGCAACTATTACATACGTCTTGTTTGTTCAAACGGACAAACGCAGACTTCACAGAATGCAATTTCTAAAATTGCAGCTCCAACTATTGAGAACTTTCACAAGTTGCTTGAATTAAATGCCGATTCAGACCCCATAAAAAGGAATGTGGAAAAAATGTTGGAAAGTGCAAAACAATCTATGAATACAAAGGCTTCTGTACGCGAACTGGGGGCCGCAGTCAACATATTGAAACAACAGCATGTAAATGATGAAGATGCCAACCAGATCATCCCATATCTTGAGACAAAGAATCTATATAAGGATGCAGGATATGAAGTGGACACAGAGCATATGGCTCTGGCAAAGAGTAATAAAACGGTATGGGAACTGTATAACATGCTGACGTACTTTGCAACACACAATAAAGTATGGTCTCCTCAGGATATTAAACGTACTAACCTCATGGAATCCAGTATGAACTTCCTCCTCAGAAAACGAGATATCGTTGAACACTACGACATCTTCTAACACTCTAAACAAGAGCCCCTGCACTAAGCAAGGGCTCTTAATGTATATGTATTATTAAACATTCAATAAGCTTTCAGGCACTTCCACACAATCCTTGGGCAGATCAAGGTAGTACAGAGTGACATTATCTATTGACTCATCTTCTTGAGACTTATTTTTTACCACTTTAACACTCTCTGACTGAATAGTATACCATTTCTCAGCATCACGGAGGGGTTTCTTCTTGTTCTCTTCATTATTCATCAATTTATGATCATAAACTCCTTTCAAAGCTGCCAATACGGTGCGATTGACTGAAGGCTTTGTACTTGTCATGAATTTATCAAAACGTTTCTCAATCTTTCCATCTATATCTTCATCCTCGGACTTAATTATTTTATTACCATACAATCTCTTACTGAATTCATGACTCACGCCATAGATCTCATGATAAATCCTTATCAGTTGCTCTTTATCGATTTGTTCTTTATCAAATTTCTCTGATGCATGAATTAAGAAATAAATATATAGAGCCTTTGCATGCCTATAAGAGAATATCATTTTCTGTTTATCCATTACTCCATTACGCTTCAGAAACACATCATACAGCCCTAACACACCACCATCCATTCCTCCTGATCTTTTAAGTACAACTATTTTGTACTTGGGGAAATTAGAAGCTGAAAGAAAATCTTTTAGCAGGAGATCTATATCCTGTCGAATAAGTTTTTCAATAGGAATGTCAAATTGAGCATTATTACGATCAATTGTCGCAGCCACGCCATATGAAAGAGCTATTTGATGCTCCAAATCGAGGAGTCCATCAATCTGCTCTCCCGCATATTCATAAGACATATCACCAGATTTAACTTTATCTATATAACCATGCACTCTTGTGAGTTGCTCTTCGTCAAACACTCTTAACAGGTCCTCATTCCCCAGTTTAATTTGCTCAGCCAAATAAGAATTATAATTTTGGGAAGATACTTCATGAGCTTTTACAACAAACTCTTTCAACTCACGTTTGATACTTTCAAAATCATCAGTATTACTGAAGAGGCCTGCCACGAACAAATCGTTATTTGTACTTGATGGTAATGCTCTTAAAAGGACATCTGCAGACGCAACTAATGTTCGGAGATTATTGGGAGTATCTACAGTACCACGCCACTTCGGACGATAAACAGGAAAGAATATATACTGATTATATTCACTAAACTCTGGATCATATGTTAGCGTTCGAATCTGCTCCATCACAGACTTGTTTTCCTCGCTAATAAAAACAAGGACGTCGTATATACTAGAGCGTAGTTGCTCTGGTTTGCATTCATATTTTATAATTTCCATACATCAATCTTTTTATTTATCAACAAATAGATGTTTTAGATGAGGTAAATGTTCCTCCAACATATTACGTTTAGCAGCAGGTATATAAATTCGCTCTAACGAGTTGATAGAATGTTGTAATAATTCAAAATCCCACCCCATCGCTACCACTAAACGGAATGTATTGTGTGATTTGTATGCCTCAGGAGATTTAAAATCAATCTGATCTGGCAAATATACCACTCGTAAAGAATTGGTATAAGCAAATGCATACTTGGATATATAACTGACACTGTCAGGTATCGTGATGCTCTGAAGCTTATTACAGTTCTGGAATAATCCATCCGGAAAATACTCTAAACATGAGTTGGGCTGGAAGCAGACATCCGTCAATTCTTCACAACCATCGAAAACATTTTCTCCAATGATTCGTACAGAATGAGGTATGGTTACTTTCCTCAAAGAAATGCAACCACTAAAAGAAAAGTCACATATTTCTTCTACCGACTCTGGAATTACAACTTCCTCTAATAAATTACAACTGCAGAAGGCACTTTCACCTATCACCTTAACAGAATCTGGAATCACAACGCATTTCATAGAGTCACAATTCAGGAAAGCTTTTGCCTCTATCCTAACTGTTCCAGCTTCTATGAGATATCTATCCACACTCCATCCGGAACGTTTCTTAAGAGGACTATAATCATCTACTTCCTGAACTACAAGCCCATCAGCATCCTGGCGATAAACAACACCCTGAGAATCTATCCTCAGACCATCTTCACTTGAGGCTCTTAACCAATTCTTTTTTTGCAACATAACTTACCATTTTACAGTCCAAACAATATTGCTATAAGTCCAAACACTATCTGCACCAGCGTAATGAGAATACGAATGCATAGATAACCACCAAAGAGGATCAAACCTCCAATTAGTAAACATGTAATCATAATCTTATACCATTTAAATTAATTATCTGGTGCAAAGATACATTGTTTTTTCTCAGGTTTTTAATCCTCAACACGTGTTATTGGCTTTAGTTACGATGGCAAAGATAAGAATTTTTAATTATATTACCAAATATTATAGATACTTTTTTATTCCCATACAAATAATCAAACTCTCTTATATGCATTCGTATTGAAATAGATAGCAAATCCCCCCCTTTACTCTTAATTCCTTTTGATAGACATTCAATTCCTCATCAGAAGATATGCTTTGACCTGTTTTCTCCGAAATAAATCGATAAGCATCAGTTTTGCTTTGAAACCCCACACCTTTCCCCTCTCTATTATCTGGAAGAACAAGAAACAACAGATAGTTTTCTGGAAAGTATTTGCCCTCTTTATCATTCTTCAGGAAAACCTCGCAACCTGGTTCTTCAGCTATGAAATAGAAAGATAAGGAAGGGAACTTCTCCTGTAATAAGCCTATGGTGTCGAAGGGAGGTTGCCAAGCAGACTCAGTTGAGAATTTAATTGTATCTTCCTGACGTTCCAAACAAGCCCATTCACCTTTGCAATAATAATCCTCGAAGCGCCCTCCCAACTCAGCAATCAGGCATCCCAGCCAAGTCGTTCCAAAGCCATTCTCAACTAAAGGCTTCTCCATGTTCTGGAGCTTGTACATTGTATTATAGAGGTTATCAAGATCTTCTTTGCTACCTTCTACCACATAACTTGTATTACAATAGTTTGCCATAATTACTTTGATTTATCTACAAAGATTGAAACGTTATTATCAAAGGCATGTTCGCCAATATATATCACTGAAGATGGGATAACTACCCGGCAGGTTTTACCATCCTTGACCACTGACTTATTGAAACAATGATCAAAGATGAAGCGTACACCCTCAGGCACCTGGTAGACCTCACTAAGCACAGTAGGGCCATTTAACAGGATACGACCATCCGGACTTAGATTGGAACCATCCTCACGAGTATAGCCCCCTTCTCTCAAAGCCTGCTCTCTGGTTATGGCAGGCGCTTTTTTGCTTTGGAATAACTTCTTAAACATATATCTTTGCACCATTTAATTACTTTTCTGGTGCAAAGATACAAAGGATTTAGTTGGGTTGTTTCTTTATAACACGTGTTATAATCAAGGTAGGTTTTTTATAACCTGTACAATCAATTCACGTGAACCTTTATCAAGATGATTTTTATCCAACATCGTAGTAAAAAGAGCATAGCATTTAGTTGTATTATCATCTGCATCTTTTAATTCCATATCGTATACACAATTATTTGGGAGCCAGGCATAATTAGTCACGGTATTCGAAAAAAGCCCATTATCAATGATGAGACGTCTTAAACCATTATTTGCGAATACAACAATCTTTGGTTCCAGCTTTATTATAGCAGAAATTGGTAACTGAAATATAGGTTCATAAAGACCGGAATTGTTTATTATCTTGTTCTCAAGGGCACTCTGAGTTTTCCCAACAAAACCAAAAGCATTAAGTATGTAATGGTTGTCAGCGAAATCGCACTCAGTTGCAAATTGTTCAACTGTTTTTGTGTATTGATCAATAGCTATCGGACCGTTTACAAACGGATCATATTCATAAAAATTTGGGGTGCTAGTCTTCGGATGAGTTGCATTTGTACCCAAATAGGCACCTGAAGGATTAAAGCCCAAAACAACCATTCCTCCTTTCTTTTCATAAATATCGGCATTATTATTGACATTACGAAATTTGGCTACTTCAAATCCCATGTTCTTACCATACTGAGACTGTTCTTCTTTCCAATATGTCTCGCATCTATCCAGATATTGTTGATACACAGTACCAAGACTCGAGATATAATCTCTTTTTGCCGTTTTGTTAAACTTGTCATTAACTTTTTTACTGAAACTCATAATCTTATATTTTATGATTTAAAATAATGTTGGCCTCGTCGATTACTGACTGTAGATCTGCCTTGTCGAGGTAAGGCAGCAGTTCGGTTATTACGTTGTAGATGGGCATATCCTCGCCACATTCGTTCTCCAACTCCCTCAGCATAGGGAGCGCTTCGTTCAGTGAACTGATGTTGTTGTTCTTACTCATAACTTTGCTTTTTTAAGTTTCACTTCGCGAAGGTACAAATAGTTATTTATTCCACATAAGTCATAACACGTATTATTGACTTTTTGATCTAATTCGCTGTTCTCACATTTATCTTTTTGCCTTTTTTATCATAGGTAGAAATGAAAGAGCCTTTCTTTGCTGTAAACGTATTGCCTGATACCGAGAGAATATCACCAACATTGGAAACAGTTAATGTATGGAGTTGGCGACAGTATGGATCATAGAGTACATAGAAACTACCACGACGAACTATAAAGAAAGTCGAGCTATAGCCCACTACATCGCCAAAACTAGAACGTGATCTTGTATCGACCTTCTTTCCACTATCGTCATATATGCGGATCCAGGTATCTGTCATCTCAATATAAGAGATCGACCTCGACTCCGTAGATTGCGCACTAGCCATCTGCAAAATCACTAGAAATAGTAATGTAATTAAGTATCTCATAAGAAATATACTACTTTTTCTCCTTAAGTTCCTGTTTGATAATATCCAATATGATTTCCGATATTATATTCTCTAAATTGTCTTTATTTTCACTTCCGAACATACTGTCCCTGATAGTAAGTTGATTTGCGTATTGTTCCCAGTTGATCTTATAACTCTTCTTCTTATTATATGCTTGTTCGTATATCCATAATCTCCAATGATCCCAGTTACTTTGACTAGGATGCAATAAAGATATTGAGTCCTTAATAATTTTAATGTAGGTGTATGCTTCTCCACCAAATCCCACTACTAATTTTAAATTGGTGGACAAACTTTTTATTTCATTCAAAAGCAGTTGTTTTTCTTTTTGCCTTTCTCCTTTTGCATATTTCCATTCAGGATTTGAATAGATTTTATGTGCATCCGTCAAATAAACGTCATACCCCATCTTAATGATTCTTCTAACAATATTACGATAGACTTTTGTTTTGGGATAGGCCTCTTCTTTATAATGAAAAGCAAATGGAGTCCCAATAATGGTTTTACTTTTGTCAATTTCATTGAACAACACATCTTTTTCATTTCGATAAGGATCTTGGGCAACAATTGCAACAATAGGCTTTTTTTCATAACTATTGCCATCACCTAATAATATAGGAATATCTATTCCCGATATTTTCTTTTCTTTTATTCCCAGATCTAATTGTCCATATTGGTCTTTTTTATCTTTAGAGTAAACTTCCGCAATTGTCCATAACTTGTTATCAGGTCCATTTAATATTATATCCTTCTTGTGGAATATATATTTTAGGAATTCTTCAACTTTTTCTTTTGTTGGATTAGAAATATTCATATATCAAGTATATTTTATAATTTCGTTACTTCTTTCAATTTCTCCCAGACTTTGACCATTGCGAGGGTGTCTAGTTCGCAGTAGCGGAGGAGGGCCTCGCGAGTGGCTGCGGCTTCTTCAGGGGGCATGTTCTGGATGCGAGGGAAGACGGTCATAGCATCGCCACCATTCTGCACACGAGCATCGAGGTTGTGGTAGTCGAGCTGGGGATCGTCAGGAAAGAGAGATGGCAACACACGCTTGATGCTGAACGAATTACCCATCGATGGCAGGTAATAGTAGCCTGCCTGGAAGGGATCGAGCAAATCAACAATGTGGTCGCGAATGTTCAACAAATGCGCTGCTAAATCAGGATAGAGCACTGCCAACTCCTTGATACGTGTACACTCAAAGGCCTTGTTATAGGCCAGCGTGCAGACATCCATCGGAATATCCTTACACAGTTGCTCAGCCAATGCTCTGCGAGGATCAGAACCATCGCTGGGTGCCAGGAACTCGCGATGCTCTAACTCCCCACCCTCTTCGCGCAGGATATGCAACGAGTACTGGAAGGTGATCTGCTGATAAGGACGGGCTCCGTCATACTGAGGAATGGCCTGCTGCATGGTCTCGAAATCGAGAAAATAAAGCGGATAACTCAGCTGATCGAGAAACTCACTGATTCCCTGCTTGTCGATATGGGTCTGCTGATTCACCTGCAACAGATGGATGGGTTTCGTAACCATGTTCGCCACATCAGCAAGCGTACGATAACCTTGTTGATAGAGTTTCAACTTGTCAGAGAAATTCATCCTGTAGAGGTCGAACACAGAGGGCGATTCCAGATGTCGAGTGCAATACTGCCAGAATGCGCAGGGATAGGGTTTGTGGCAATCCTTGGACAATTCAAGCACTGGCTCTTCCTCCTGCTGTAGAGTCTTCAAGGCTGCTGTGGTTTGATTGGGCACCTTGACATACTCATTGGCGACCAGTTCCTTCATGTCGATCGTTACGAAGAGATGCTGCAGATCGAGCTCACCCTGACGAACATAGTCGCTATTCAGACAGACGAGATATGTACCAGTCACGGTGATACCACACTGCTCCAGCAACCACTTCTGATAAGCAATATCTGGGGCATACTTCTCGAGTTTGGTCTCCTGACCATTGAACTCAGGGAAGCTGCTGCTCTTCACCTCATAGATAGCATAACCACCTGGTGTCTTGCGAAGGATATCCACTGCGCAGTAATGGCCCTCAATGGCGAAGGATGCCTCGCAGATGTTCTCAGTACCATTGGCCAGACACGCCTTGGTTTTCTCGATCATCGCTGCAATGTCGAGCGAGCCATCCTCACGCTTGGTGGTTACTTCTACGAAGTCGCCAAATAGCCCCATAGCCAGATCGCCGACGACATTACCCATCTCGAAACGGGCCTCTGTAGCAGGATCAACCACAGCCACCTCTGGCTTATAGACTCTCAGCCACAAGGCCTTCAGGCACTGACATGACAATGTATAGCGTGACTTCGACAGATTAGCAGAACGCTTTTTAGGGGTAGTATTACTCATTGTTCTTAGTTTTTTGCAAAGATAAATATAATTCTCTGATCTACCAAGAAAAAAGCTCACTTTTCCTTAGAGTCCTCCGCTTTTTGCCGTTTGTAGTACTTTGACAACCTGATATTGAAAGCCAATAATTCGAGTGCTTCGGCTGTTTGTTCGTCGCAGTCTTTCTGGGCTTCTTCGTAAAGAGCCAAAAGTTTATCATCGTCCAGATAGGTGATGTCGTATTTGTCGTAGAGTTCAGGTTTGTACGCTTCGCAGATCAAAGGCATGAGTTCATATAGCATCAGTTCCTCAGCTGGTTTTGCCAAGGGATGGTTTGGTGTACTAGCCAATATCTCTTGCCACGCCTCGGCTGCGTTATAATAGAGGGTTCGCATACCAAGACTGACACCACACTGCTCGATGTACTTCAGCGTCAACAATCGTATGGCTTCTACTGGTGGGATGTGAATAAAATCTTGTGGATCGTCTGAGCAAAATGCACAGAGTTCACCATGTTCATCAATTATTTCCATAACCTAATTCTTTTAAATGACGTTTGGAATCTTCTGAGCCGTCAAAGCTGATGGCTTGTAAGAATAATTCTTTGGCTTTTATGAGATTTCGAGCTACACCTTCGCCCTTCATAAAGAGTACGCCCAGATTATTGTAAGCTACTGAGGTAAGGAGGGTATCGCCTCCAGTATTGATGGCCTGGCGATAGAGTACTGCGGCTTTGGCATCATCGCGTCGCACGCCCAAACCCTTGCGATACATATAGCCCAGAAAGGTCATCGCCTCGGCATGGCCCTCACTGACAGCCTGCCGAAAACATTGCTGGGCTTGCTCGTAATCATCATCGAAGAGGGCTCTGCGTCCTCTAGCAAAAGCCGATTGATCAGCCATCTCAGCTTCATAAAGTCGCTGGAGTTCATTGTTCTCTTGATTGTTCATTTTTATCATTTAATTAGGGAATACACGTAAAGCGGATATATGAGAGTGCGAGTCCATGTAGTCATCATCAGTCTTACACTCTGAAAGAGGACGATCGAGAATGACATAACTATCATCTGAGGCATCGAGGCGCAACGGAGGCAGATCGCTCTCATAGAGCTTTGTAACGTCATCTACCAAGCGAGGGGTGGCATATACAAAACCAGTCCAAAGGCGCTTTTGCTCCAAATCGAGTACTTTCACAGGATCGCCAACCTTGAATCGTATCTGATTCTCCAGGCGACCATAATAGATGTCCACGATGGAACCTGAAGCGAAAAGCCGTTCATCCATCTTCGAGCCATCGGGCAGATAGACACGTTCTGAAAGACAATCGTCATCACCATTCACACACATCACCCCAAAGGGAATCTCGCGGATGATAAAACAGAAGATAGCTTCTTGTTCAAACTCAAAAGGACTCTTTGAGATACGCAGCATCTCGTGCTCTGCCTCTACCAATGAATGGAAACGGATGCGCTCGTCGTTATAGACCTTGTCTTCTTCCAAGACTCTGACAACATTCAATTCGAAATAACTATTCATCATCGTCTAACAATACTTTAAGTAAAACCTAGCAGCTCCCTCATGACCTCTATCGATGGCCTTCTGCCACCACTTCTTTGCCAGTCTTTTGTTTGGCTTCTTGCCATAACCATGAAAATAATAGTCTCCCAAGGCAAAACAGGCATCAGCATCACCAAGGTCTGCAGCCTTATTTAGCCACATCAGTCCTTTCTCATGGTTCTCTTCTATCCAACCTCCGATGTAAAGTTCCCCAAGCGCCTCCATCGCCTTGACATGTCCATGCTCGGCTGCCTCTTTGTAACACTTGGCTGCCTCAGCCCATTCTTCATCCATTTGATACTCATACCCTTTGTCGTAAAGAGCATCGATGTTGATCTGATCTTCTATTTTTGTATCCATTTTGATATAATATTGGTTTGATGGCAACAAAGGTAAGCATTAAGTAGTTTTAAAATGCATTTATAACACATGTTATTCAGTCATTTTAGTCAAAGTCATTTTAGTCAAAATGGATTTGGAACTCCGTCATTTTGCTCACTATAATAATATATAATTATATATTATTTATAGTGTGTCATTTTTCGATTTTCCAAAATTGATTTTGACTAATGACTAATGACTATTTTGACTAAAATGTTAAAAATGCAATTAGACTGAAAATTTTTTAGATTTTATTCGTGAACCGCATTCTGAATGTTGTACCTTTGCACCGTCGAAATGAGACAAAACCTTGCGGCCTAACTGGGGCGTAAAATTTTCCTAGTGCACGAGGATATTTTTTCCAGTATAGCAGCAGATGACGGCTCTTTCGCGAGAAAAGTAAATTAATTAACAACTAACCATTAAACAATCAACATTATGGCATTAAAAGTAAAAGCAGTAGAGAGACTTGTGAAGTTTAAGAAGGACGATCCCGGCCAGTATCGCTATGTGATGCAGCCCGAACTCTACACGGCGCTCGCACAAGACAAGGTGATCAAGGAGGCTGCCCTGCGCTCAGGCGTGAGTCGCGGTGTGATGCAGGCCTGCTGGGATGCAGCAGGAGAAGTGATCAAGGCTTGGGCGACGGAAGGTCACTCGGTGGCTCTGCCTGGACTCGGTACCATGCGCTTCGGTCTGCGAGCCAAGAGTGTGGAGAAGGTTGAGGACGTGAAGGCTGGTCTGATTTCAAGTCGCCGCATCATCTTCACTCCCGCCAGCGACCTGAAGGATGAACTGGCAGACACCGCCATCCAGATTACCTGTTTCGACCGAAACGGCGATGAGGTGAAGCGTGTGACCTCGACCGATCC
>CACYXI010000094.1 GCA_902778265.1 uncultured Bacteroidales bacterium
AGTCTATGTATATGATTTTTCCTTTGTAGAGAGACGATATTTTCATCTGATTGCCGTCGGTATCGCATACATCATAGTCAATGTATTTGTTGCCTGGGATAAGATCAAAACTCTTCATGTTTGTTTTGATTGTCTCATGATATGGATGTCCTTCATATATCTTGCTGTATGTATTCTTGTATGAGTCCAGTAGATACGGAAATGACGGATCCCTACGTTCTTTGGCATATAGGAAATTTTGCTTTATATTACATAAACCGTAGAAACATGGATGCTTATCCAACCATTTTGCAGTCGCTATTATATTGTCAAAATAAACAGATTCGTATTGTTTATTAATGTTCTCGTATTCAGCAACTAGTGGGCTTTCTTTGATATACGCTTGTCTTTGTTCTCCACTCATCCCTTCTACTTCTTTTCTGAGAATATTTTCGATAGAGTCTCTCTTTTCATCAAGTGCATCCATTTTTTTGCCATAGATAGCATCAATCTCTTTTTTGCATTGTTGCATGAGTGCAGTTTCCTTGCCTGTACCTTTGGTTATTACCTTGTCATTAACTGTGCCAAATGTTATGTTCACATTCTGGTTCTCTGCAATGAAATATGCAGGTCTTGTAGTTCTTACTTGATTATCTGGAGTTAGTTGATAATATCGTATGATGTCGCTTTTCAGGTCATAATTGAACTTCCCGTTGACAACAGGTATGGTAATGATATTTTCTTGTGTTTTGGTGTTTTTACCACATTCTATTAAAATCAGATTCTTGGTCTCGTTGTCGGTTGTGGTACCTTCAATATGACATGTGATTTCTTGTGCCCAGATGCTTGTAAGTCCGAGCAGAAAGAGTGCTGATAATGTTAATCTTTTCATTAGCTTGTTTGATCTGTTTTTGGTTAAAAATCGGTTTGATGATTCCCTAATAGATTAGGTTGTTTCTAAGAAAACGTTTGTTTTGTTGATTTTATTGTGCAAAAGGTATATTTTTTTCCCCTTGGTGTAATAGTTGGTGTAATACTCGCCCTCAAAAACTTTTTTCATTTTTACTTGACAAGGGTATTACACCAGTTGTTGTATGTTAGTGTAATGGTGAAAGTAAAAAAAATCAAAAGTTTTTAGATAGGAGGGTTTCACCCTTGTGATTTTTAGGGTTTTACGTATTGATTATCAATGACTTACATAGGGTGAAACCCCCTCTAAAAATAATGTGTTTTTTTGAAGGGGTTTCACCCTTTCTTTTTGCTTGATGATCAGATAGTTACGTCTATAAAACCGTATGGGTGAAACCCCCTATTCAAAATCTTTTAGAAAAAATAGCGATAATGGCCGGAAAATTTATTTTTTCAAACGCAAAGGCGCAGAGACGCAGAGTTTTTTTGAACACGGAAAACACGAAAGACACGAATTATTACTGTTCTGGCAGCAAGCTGCTTTTTAACTGACAATAATTCTTCGCAAGCTCAGGCACTACGTGGAGTCCCAATCTACGCAATCTTAATCCAATATAAACAATAGAAATGAAAATTTTTGGAAAAAGATTGGCAAGATTGGGACTCCACGTAGTGCCTGAGCTTGCGAAGAATTATTGTCAGTTCAAGCACCAGAGGTGCGTTATAAATTATAATTTTCTGAGCTAAATTTTCTGGTCATCGTGAATAATTTTCTTGAAAGCAACAGGGAGCGTAAGCTCCAAAGTGATCATTTTCTTAAAAGGGGATCGGATGTATCTGAAAAGATTCTTCTCAAGTTCTTTTGTGGTTCTTCTTTATCGCCTATATAGTAATGGGACTTACAACGGATTTGAATGGGATTAGAAGCGAATTAGAAGCGAAGGAGAAACGGACCTGCTTTAGACTTGTTTTAGAACAAGAAAGAATAGAAAAAATGATAGATTATTCGGTAGTTTGGTAAAAAATGCTTATCTTTGCAACCGAAAACATGCTCTATATGTCACATAAATAATACACTATTAAAATGAAAAAGTTTTTTTTGATGGTTATAGCCGCCATGATGGCTACTTTGAGTGTTAGTGCTCAAGATGAGAAGAATGAAGTTGGTGTGTTCTACGGTACATGGTCAGCCTCTGACGTTCTTTCAACCTATACAAGTGCGTTTGCTGCTGCTTGTGGCGATCAGAGCTCTTGGTGGGGTCCTGTTGGTGTTGAGTACTATTATCACCTTACGCCTTGTGTAGCTGTCGGTGGTGTGGCTGAGTATGCAGCTTGTAAGGCTGAGGATAAGAAGACTCAGGAAAAGGATTTGAGCGAGTCTTTCATCACGGTGATGCCATCGGTTAAGTTCAATTGGTTGCGCAAGAAGAGTTTCGGCTTATATTCATCTCTTTCAGGTGGTGTTATGTTCGCTTCTATCTCGGTTGATGGTGCGGCTAAGAATGCTGATAAGGATGCCAAGGATGAGACGCTCACCATGTTTATGTTCCAGATTACACCATTAGGTGTTGAGTTTGGCGGTAACTTCCGTGGATTTATAGAGGCTGGTATTGGTGAAAAAGGTGTGTTCTGTGCCGGTCTGCGCTATAAGTTCTAATTCCCTTTTTAAGTTGACGTAAATTTTGAACACGAAATAAACGAAAAAGCACCTTGCGGTGCTGGGTTTTGGAAAGTAAATTAGGAGTAAATTAATTCAGTAAATTATAATTTACAGACGCACCTTGCGGTGCTTGAACTGACAATAATTACCAATATTTCCAATCTTTAACCAATAAAACCAATTAAAATGAATTTTTATGGAAAAAGATTGGCAAGATTTGTAATTATTGTCAGTTAAAAGCAGCTTGCTGCCATATTATTATATTCGTGCTTTCCGTGTTCAAAATATAACTCTGTGACTTCGCGTCTTTGCGTTCGAATTTATAACAGAAATCCCGCTCCCAGCGCATTTTGTGATGCTTGCTGAGAGTGGGATATTATAATGATCTGAATTATGATTCAGATTAAGCCTTACGCATCTTGAGTGAGTACTCGCGTGGAGTGCAGCCCATCTTCTCCTTAAAGATACGACGGAAGGTGTATTCGCTGCTGAAGCCTACGAGGAATGCAATCTCGCTTGCACGCTTTGTACCCTTCTCCAGAAGAGGCATAGCCTCCTGAAGACGGAGATCGTTAACGTATGCTGTGAAAGAGGTGCCTCTTTCCTTATGAAGATACGCACTGAGATATGTGCGGTTACTATTCATGTCACGTGCCAGAGTCTCAATGTAAACATCTGGGTTAAGATAGAACTTCTCAGCCTCATACTTCTTGAGAAGAGCTGCAAAATTCTTTGGTTTAGAATTTCTCATTTTAATTTTACTAATGTTATTTGTTATCCGATTTTATTATTTTCTATTATCCCTTTATGAAAAAGTAGATCCTTTGTCGTATTTTCAACCCTATTGAGAGCTTACAGAATACCTGATTTTTGTTCTGACGGCTGATGTAGCCGTATGCTGCTGGTAGTTCTTTAACGAACTCATATAGTCAAAAATATATGGAGTCTCTCATTTCTGGGCTAATAAAAATGCTAATATTGCCTATGGGAGCTCCATTTACTTTTGCAAAATTACAAAAAAAAATTGATTCTGAGCTCTTTTTTCTCGAAAAATGATAAAAATCGCTTACTTTTTAACAATCTCGCTTGAAAAATTTGCACACACAAACAATTGTGTGGGCAATTTGCTCAAAATTTTAGTATTTTTTTGTTTGATAAAGGCTAAGGTCAAAAGACTAAAGTCAAAGGTCAAAGGCCTAAAGTCTTTTGTCTTTTCCTTTTTAAACTAAATAATAATTACCAATTTTATCAACCTTCGCCCAAGATAAAATTTAATTAATGGAAAAAGATTGGTAAGATTGGTAATTATTGTCAGTTAAAAGCAACTTGTTGCTTATGTTATTTTACTTTACTTCCCAAATGTCGTTGGTCTCAAGAAGCTCTGCGAAGTTGTGGTACTTCTTAGCAGCCTTAACCTCCTCGATCTGTGCTGTAACGCAGTCATCGTAGGTTGGAGCATCAACATCACGGATAACGCCGAGTGCTACTGGGAATCCATCGCCATTGCCCATGAGAGCGAGCTTGAGCTGGAGAGTGTTGTCCTCACAATGTGCATCGTGAACAAGGATATCCTTCTCTGTGATGCCATTCTCGCCGATCTTTACAACCTTAAGGCCGAAACCTTCCTGAACAAGTCCGAACTCACGATCCTTACCGAAGATCAATGGCTTGCCATGCTCTACGTAGATAGCGTTCTCTGCACGACCTGCTGAATTATAAACAGCAGCATGTGTACCGTCGTTGAAGATAACACAGTTCTGGAGAACCTCAGTTACAGAAGCGCCCTTGTGTGCATTTGCAGCCTTCAGGACCTCAACTGTGTGCTTACCGTCAGTTGCTACGGTACGAGCGAAGAAGTGGCCACGAGCGCCGAAACAAAGCTCTGCTGGACGGAATGGATCCTCTACTGTACCATAAGGAGATGACTTACTTACGAAGCCACGAGGAGAGGTTGGAGAGTACTGCCCCTTTGTAAGACCGTAGATACGGTTGTTAAGAAGGATCATGTTGAGGTTGATGTTACGACGGTTAGCGTGGATGAAGTGGTTACCACCGATAGCAAGTCCGTCACCATCACCTGAAATCTGCCAAATGCTAAGGTCAGGATTTGCAATCTTTGCACCTGTAGCGATAGCTGCTGCACGACCGTGAATTGTATTCATGCCGTAAGTAGCCATATAGTGAGGCAGACGTGAAGAACATCCGATACCTGATATAACTGCTATGTTCCAAGGGGCAACGCCGATTTCTGCCATTGCCTTGTGAAGTGATGCGAGGAAGAAGTGGTCACCGCATCCAGGACACCAACGTGGCTGTCCTTTCTTATAATCGTTAGCTGTATATGCCATTTTGTTTTGCTTTTTTTATGGTTTTAACCTATGATCTTGTTAAATGCAGCGACGAGCTCATTAACCTTGAATGGCTGTCCCTTAACCTCATTGTACTGTGCAGGTACGAAGTTATCCACCTTCATACGCAACCAGCCAGCGAGCTGTCCCATGTTCTGCTCAGCAACAACTACCTTTGGATACTTCTTGAGTACCTCAGCAGTATTCTTTGGCAGTGGGTTGATGAACTTGAAGTGTGCGAGGGCAACCTTCTTGCCAGCAGCACGCATCTCGTCCATAGCAGCATGGAGGTGTCCGTATGTACCACCAAAACCAACGATGAGGAGCTGTGCATCATCAACATCACCTACAACCTCAAGATCTGGAACCTGAATGTTGTTGATCTTAGCCTGACGCTTGCGGGTCATGAGGTCGTGGTTCTCTGGATTAGTAGAGATAGCACCTGTCTTGTCGTCCTTCTCAAGACCACCGAGGATATGCTCGAAGCCCTGACGACCAGGAACAGCCCAATAGCGAGTACCATTCTCAGCACGCATGTAAGGAGTCCACTTACCTTTCAATTCCTCTGGAACGTATGGAGGGTTGATAGCATCCATCTTAGCAAGGTCAGGGAGCTTGAATGCACCAGAACCGTTAGCTACGTATGCATCTGTGAGGAGACATACAGGAGTCATGTGCTCAAGGGCAATCTTAGAAGCCTGGAAAGCAGCGTCGAAACAGTCTGTTGGGCTTGTAGCAGCGAGTACTGGCATTGGAGACTCACCGTTACGGCCGAAGAGAACCTGAAGGAGGTCAGTCTGCTCAGACTTTGTAGGAAGACCAGTAGCAGGACCACCACGCTGTACGTCGAGAACAACGAGAGGAAGCTCCATGATAACGGCAAGGTTCATAGCCTCTGACTTAAGACAGATACCAGGACCTGATGTACTTGTTACGGCAAGAGCACCTGCGAATGCAGCACCGAGAGAAGATGCACAACCTGCAATCTCATCCTCGCACTGAACTGTTGTAACGCCAAGTGACTTGTGCTTAGAAAGCTCGTGAAGAACGTCGGTAGCAGGAGTGATAGGGTAGGAACCAAGATAGAGCTTGAGACCAGCCTTCTCAGCAGCAGCGATGAAGCCGTATGCTGTAGCCTTGTTACCTGTGATATCCATATAGCGTCCAGGAGTCTTCTCCTTTGACTCAATACGGTAAACGTTAGTTGCTGAAGAATGTGTGTTGTGACCGTAGTCGTAACCTGCCTGGATAACCTTGATGTTAGCCTCTGCGATAGCTGGCTTCTTAGCGAACTTCTCACGGAGGAAGTTAGCAACGAGGTCGAGGTCACGGCTGAAGAGCCAGCAAACAAGTCCGAGGGCGAACATGTTACGGCACTTGAGCATAGCCTTGTTGTCCATGCCTGTGTCAGCAAGAGCCTCCTTCACGATAGTTGTGATAGGGCACTGGATAACGCGGTCTGGATCGATACCCATCTCGCCGAGATAATCCTGAGTCTCGAAAGCAGCCTTCTTAAGGTCGCTCTCTGCGAAAGAATCAGTATCGATGATGATAGTTGCGTTTGGCTTAGCGTAGCGGTACTGAGTCTTAAGGGCTGCAGCATTCATGGCTACAAGTACATCACACTCGTCACCAGGAGTATAAACCTGACTTGCACCGATGTGAACCTGGAAACCTGATACACCAGTAAGCGAACCTTGTGGGGCGCGGATATCAGCTGGATAGTCTGGGAATGTTGAGATACTGTTACCTACGGTAGCAGATACTGTAGAGAAAATGTTTCCTGCAAGCTGCATTCCGTCACCGGAATCACCTGAGAAGCGGACAACAACCTGGTCCAACTCCTTAACTTCTAATTGTTCTGCCATAAATGCTTTTGTTATATTTATGATTTTATAAATTTCGCTTTTTTTACCTGTGGTCTGTTACAATCTGTTGCAAAAGTACATATTTTTATTGACAAAAACAAATTTTCGACTACAAATCTTTACTTTTTGTTAATAAATTGTCGTATTCCGCGCGATTGTATTACATTTTGACGCTAAAGTTCCACTCTTTCCACTTTCACATCTTCGTGGAGGAACATGGCGGCACATTCCTTGAATCTTTCAGGATTCTCGGTTGTGTAATATGATATTTTTCCGTTTTTAGAGCACTTGTCATTCATCTCCTTATGACGGTTGAGATAGTCTTCGAGACTTGCTGCCACGTACTCTCCCTGTGGCACTATCTTAATGCCTTCAGGTACTGATTTGCGCAAGGCATTCATGAGTAGGGGATAGTGGGTGCAACCTAACAGAATAGTGTCTATCTCACTGTCCTTCTCAAGGAGTTGGTTAATTCTCTTTCTTACGAAATATTCAGCTCCCTCGGTTTCTGCCTCACCAGCCTCCACGATAGCTGCCCAAAGAGGACAAGCCTGTCCTGATACCTTGATGTCAGGATAGAATTTCTGTATCTCAAGCGTATAGCTCTCACTACGTACCGTTCCTTCGGTGGCTACAAGACCCACGTGACGTGTCTTCGTTATGTTGCCTATAACCTCCACAGTAGGACGTATCACACCGAGTACGCGCCTGTCAGGATCAACGAGAGGGAGGTCGTTCTGCTGAATGGTGCGAAGTGCCTTTGCTGAGGCTGTGTTACAGCCTAATATGACGAGCTTACAGCCCATGTCGAAGAGTTTCAGCACGGCTTCCCTCGTAAACTGATACACCACATCGAAGGAACGAGGTCCGTAGGGTGCTCGGGCGTTATCCCCTAAATACAGAAAATCATACTGCGGTAGTCGTTTACGCAACTGCTGCAGTATGGTCAGTCCGCCATATCCGGAATCAAAGACTCCTATTGGCCCAGGGGTTTTATCTCCTTTTATCATCTGATCTTATTGATAAGAATTTCTGTCACGTCTTCTCCCATTGCAGGATTGATGTATGGAGCGGCATTATTGTCGGTATTGAGGATAGCGATAAAATCCCTCTCGCTGCCTAAAGCCCTGACGGCATTGTCGAGCTTGGTGCGAATAGGAGCAAATGCCTCTTCCTCTGCTTTGGCAAGAAGTCTTTCTGATTCCTGTTTGAAAGCAGTGTTGCGCTCTAACAGGCTTTGCAGTTCGCTCTGACGTTTTTCGCGTATAGCGTCTGCCATTCCACTTTGATTCTCAATGAAATTCTCGTATTTATCATTGAAATCCTTTTGTGCCATCTGTATCTCTGTATCATACTGCTTCTTCAGGTTCTCTATGCTTGCTGTGGCATTGAGATAGTCAGGCATCGCTTTGAGAACGGCATTATAGCTGAAATAGCCGATTTTCATCTGTTGTGCGCTGATAGGAAGCATGATGAAAGATACGAGTAAAAGGAGTAGATATTTCTTCATAATCTCTAAACTCTAATCACTAAACACTAAACAAAAAAAGGGCAGGTCTCCAGTCTTTCGGCTGAAGTAACCTGCCCTATATGTTATAAGTTGCTTACTTAAGCTTGTTGAGTTCAGCCTTTACCTCAGCTGTAACATCCTTTGAGCCTGCACCAACATAGAGGGCAACGCTCTGCTCGAAGATATAAGTGTACTGACCAGCCTTACCTACGTTCTGGATAGCTGTCTGTACCTTCTGATATACTGGAGCCATCTTTTCCTGCTGCTGCTTCTGGAGTTCCTGTCTGCCGAATCTTTTCATTCATTTCCATAAGAGAAGCTTCTGTTTCCTTCTGAGTTGTAGCGTTCATTGTAGCTTTTGCCTTCTCGTATTCATCTGCCTTGCGCTGAAGCTCGTCATTCATAGACTTGAGTTCGTTCTCAAACTGCTGGGCAGTAGCCTGAAGCTCACCATTGATCTTTGCAATCTCAGGGAGTGTAGTCATGATGCTCTGTGAATCGACGTGTCCAAATTTCTGTGCCATCACAGCCATTGGAGCAAAGAGCATCATCATAATGATAAATTTTTTCATTTTTTTCTTTGTCGTTTTATTATTGTTAATTTTTACTCTTTTTTGTTATCTCTGGAAAATCCGGAACTCCCGGAAACTCCGGAACTACCGGTCATTCTGTAATATCCGGAAAATTCGCATTGACTCTGCAAAAACTGGCTACAAAGTTACTACAAAAGCACGAAAATTCAAAATTTATATGCCAATATCACGCAAATATTGTGAATTATTAATATTCGTAAGTACTATTGTACGTTATATCCCAGTTTCTCAAGCACTTCTTTACTGATATCAATCTTTGGCGAAGCATATATCATTCCGTTGTCTGAAGCGCGGTCGATAACCATAGAATAGCCTCTCACTTCTGATATTCTCTTAACGGCATTATAGATCTCCTCCTGAATAGGTGACATCAAGGATTCACGTTTCTTGAACAGCTCACCCTCAGGACCGAAATATTTCTTCTTCAGATCAGAGGCCTCCTTCTCTTTTTGCATTATAGCCTCCTGTTTTGACTTCTTCTGATCCTGAGAAAGGAAAACAACCTCATTCTGATAGTTCTTATACATTGTAGATGCTTCAAGGTTGAGAGCCTCGACTTCTGCCTGCCATTTCTTTGACACCTGATTCAGCTGCTCGTTTGCACGCTCGTATGCTGGTATGTTCTTAAGGATGTATTCCATGTCAAGAAGTGCGAACTTCTGAGCATGACATGAAGAACTTACACCGAAAGAGAAAACACCAAAAAGTAACGCTATTAATAGAACTCTTGATTTCATAATTGTTGTTTTTAAATAATCTGGCAATATTACCGATTGCAAATTTATTCGGTTTTGGCCTTAAAACAAAAGAAATTTCCCTATAAAAATAGAGAAATTCCCTATGATTTGTTTAGAACTCCTGACCTAAGATGAAGTGGAACTGACTTCCACCCTTTGTTCCATAGACCTTGTCGAAACCGTAAGCCCAGTCAATACCCATCAGACCTACCATTGGCAGGAAGATACGTACACCGACACCGGCACTTCTCTTTATGTCGAATGGGTTGAACTGCTTAACCTCGTTCCAGGCATTACCTGCCTCTGCAAATGTAAGACCATAGATTGTGGTGTTACCAAGCATGAATGGATAGCGAAGCTCGAGAGAGAAGCGGTCGTAGGCATAGCCTTCCTGATAATAAGGAGTGAGCGAGCCGTTGTCATAACCACGAAGACCGATAGTCTCTGAACCATATCCAGAAGAGTAGCCTGACATACCGTCACCACCCATATAGAAGGTCTCGAATGGAGACTTGTTATACTTGTTGTATGAACCGAGAATACCAAGCTCGATACGTGTCATGAGTACGAAACACTTTGCACCATTGGTGAGGGCTGTGTAGGTCTTACTTCTGAACTTCCATTTATGATACTCAATCCAGCGATACTTTTCCTGTGCCTCTTTATCAAAGGTACTTGACTTGCGGTTTAATGCAAGATGCTCGTAGTCCTTGTCGTTGAATGCAGACCAAGGTGGAGTGATTGACAATGACAGATCAAACTCTGAACCTCTACGTGGGAAGAGCTGGTTGTCGGTTGAGGTACGTGACAGGTTGATACCGAAGTTGAGGTTGTTACAGTTACCTGTATTGATGATGAAGTATTTCCAGTCTCTCAGCATATAGCGTGTATATGATAGTGACATTGACAACTGGAAATAGTCGTCAGGCCAACGAAGACGCTTACCGATACCTACACTTGCACCAAACAACTTGATGTAGCTATCAGGATCCAAAGCGTACTCAAAGTTACTATAGTTTCCATAGCCGTATGCATAGTTAAGGTAGTTATTCATATAGCTCTGGTTATAGTAGTTTGAGTTCACGTCAGTCTGCTTAGAGTAGAAAGCATTTACAGAGAACTGAAGTGGACGCTTGCCACCAAGCCAGGCTGTTGTATAACCTGCATTATATGACTGATAGTAAGTACCGTTAGTCTGTGCGCCAACAGAGAGTGTCTCACCATCACCGATAGGCATGATACCTCTGTGCTCCTTGTTCTTGTTGAAGAGATTAGCCATAGAGAAGTTGTTCAGCTTCAGACCAATCTTACCAATGACACCAGTCTGACCCCAACCGAGAGAGAACTCAATCTGGTCGTTTGACTTCTGCTCAAGATCCCAGTTGATATCTACCGTACCTTCGTCGTAGTTTGGCTTCACGTCAGGATTAACCTTCTCAGGATCGAAGTGACCCATTGATGCAAGCTCGCGGGCTGAACGCTGGAGTGCTTCCTTAGAGAAGAGGTCGCCTGGCTTTGTACGAAGCTCACGACGAACAACATTCTCATAAAGACGGTTGTTACCATTGATACGAACGTGTGAGATATGAGCTTGCTGACCTTCCAGGATACGCATCTCAAGGTCAACGCTATCGCCAACGACATTGATTTCCGTAGGGTCAAGGCGATAGAAGAGATAACCATTGTTCCAATACTCATTACCTACGGCATCCTCATCCTCAGAGAGGCGCTTGTTGAGCAGTTTCTGGTTATATACATCACCCTTCTGCATACCAAGTATTCGGCTAAGATATTCAGATGGATAAACCGTGTTACCTACCCATGTGATGTTACGGATATAGTATTTCTGACCTTCTTCTACCTTCAGATATACGTTGACGTGACGGTCATCATAGGTGCTTACGCTATCTTTGAGGATATTAGCATCACGATAGCCAAGCTCGTTATATTTCTCAATAAGTCCGTTCTTTGCCTCAGCGAAACGTTCTGGAGTGAATTTCTTGCTCTTGAAGAAAGAATAGAACTTACCAGCCTCATTGATTTTCTTCAATGCACCCTTAGTGAAGAGACCACCCTTGATCTTCTTGTCGGTGAGATACTGATTGCCGTCAATGGTAATAGCGTGAACCTTGGTCTTCTCCTTCTTGTCAACATCAACATCGAGTATGACGTGATTCTTCTGACTCACATCATCACGCTGACGAATGGTGATCTCAGCGTTCTTGAAGCCCTTGTCGTCGAAGTATTTCTTAGCCAGAATCTTCGCACGGTCAATCATGTTAGGAGTAATCTGAGAGCCTTTCAGCAGACCCAGTTTCTCCTCCATGTCATTCTTCTCCGACTTCTTCAGACCTATGTAGTTGATTGTCGATACACGAGGACGGCTTTTAAGATAGATGTGCAGATAGATGTCCTCGCCAACGATAGAGTCAGCAGCAATCTTTACCTCAGAGAAGAGTCCATGACGCCAGTAACGCTTCACGGCATCTGTGATCTCATTGCCAGGAACGGCTATTTTCTGGTCAATGGAAAGGCCTGAGATGCTTGTGAGCATATAGTCCTCATAGTCTTCCACACCACTTACAGCAATGCCCTTGATGGTGCACTCGCGTGCCTGTCCCGCATAGCTGATGTCAGGATTTACAATCTTATCCTGTGCGAAACCTGTTAGAAGTGAAAAGTTAAAAGTGAAGAGTACGAATAGAATTCTTCGCTTGAATAGTTCACGCATTTTTTTATAGTTTAGGCCTCTCCCCCCGCCCTCCCCCGTAGGGAGGGAGCTGGAAGATGAAAGGCGATTCAATTATTCATTAATAATTATACATTATTCATTAGATTCAACCTGTGCCTCTGTCTTGCCGAATCTTCTTTGGCGAGACTGATAGTCCTCTATAGCCTTGTGGAGATCTTCCTCCATAAAGTCTGGCCAATAGGTATCGCAGAAGTAAAGCTCAGAATATGCTATCTGCCAAAGCAGGTAGTTGCTTATTCTCTGCTCACCGCCAGTACGGATAAGGAGCTCAGGATCTGGCATGAAGTTAGTTGCAAGATGCTCGTTGACGGTCTGCTCCGTGATGTCCTCTACCTTGAGCTTTCCATCCTTCACCTCCTGTGCAACGTCAGCCATAGCCTTTGTTATCTCCCAGCGAGAAGAATAGCTGAGTGCCACAACCATAGTCATGGCATCATTCTTTGCTGTATGCTCCTCTGTCTCGGCAAGCTTCTTCCTTACCTCATCGGGAATACGGCTCAGATCACCAACGACACGGAAGCGCACGTTGTTCTTCATGAAAATCTCATCCTCAAGACTTGAGAGAACGAGTCCCATGAGAGCTGCAACCTCGTCTGCCGGACGGTTCCAGTTTTCTGTGGAGAATGTGTAGAGCGTGAGGAACTTCACTCCAAGTCGTGTGCACTCAGATGTTATTCTGCGAACAGTATCTACACCTGCCTGATGACCGTATGCGCGAGGCTTACCCTTTTCAGTTGCCCAACGTCCGTTACCATCCATTGTGATGGCTATATGTTGTGGTATTCTTGTCTTGTCTAACATAAATATTTATTTAAATAGGAGTATAAGGAGTTTTACATCCTACATTACTCTTTATTCTTTCTACTTTACTCTATTCTTACTCCTTAAAACACGTCTTGCATTTTTCCCAGAAACTATAGGTGAGTGACACCTGCAAGTTGCTGTAACAATCTGTGTTCTTAAAAATTCCCGTACTTGAGATATGATACGGATCCTTAACACCGTCGAGTTTATCTGAAAGCGTAAAATGTATCATCCATTCCAAGCCGAGATTAACCCTGTCGGCAACCTTGTATTTAATGCCAAATGCTATTGGCAGATTTGCCGTGATTACACCTTTGCTTCCAGTCATTTCTGGCGAGCCGAAAAGGTCTGATGGACTATTCACTACTTTTGCAGGTACAGCAGTCAAGTCTATCGTGCCATTCTTGCTATTGACGTATGTGAAACCCAGTCCGATACCAATAAAAGGCGTTAGCCTCTTTGCTCCTCGGTAGTCTCTTCCTGTTCCGTAGGGAAAGAAGTTGTACTCATAGAGTGCGTTGAAGTCAACGAGCGTATTCTTAAACTCGTATGGCTCTCTTGCCGATTCTGCATACTGTGAAGTATTGAAATCAGGATAGTATGTAGATAGATTCTTTGAAGAACCTTTTAGCGAGCCAAATCCAAGTGCAAAGCGAAGTGCCGAACGTGGATTCATCACTCTTCTGAGCAATACAGAGCCTGTGGGTGATGTGTTTTCTCCCGACAGAATTGCTCCGTTGAAATCTCCTTCATAAGTCATAAGTCCCAAGCCAGCACCAAACTCCATACGGTATTCGGGGTCGTCTTGTGCCATCATTGTGGTACAAGAAAACATCATCGCTATGGCTATAAGTGACTTAATCATACCTTTTATTTATATAATGAAAAATGAAAAGTGAAAAATGAAAAATACAAGTTACAATCCTTTTGTCGAAAAAAGTAATATGTATTTTATTGTTTTATCATTTTTCATTTTATCATTTCCTTACTTCCATCCCATCTTATTGAAGCGGCCTTTCCATACCTGACCTGTGCCTGTGCAGACAATCCAGATAAAGTTATCAGCATCAACAGCCAGGGAAACCTCATTGGCAGAGAATCCTTTTGGCAAGGTGAAGCTCTCGGTCTTCTTCCATGTTATTCCGCAGTCGGAAGAGGAGTACAACTTATCATTATTACCGCCAATGGCGAGCAGATAGTTATCGTAATAAACAACGTTTAGGTTGCTGAGCTTTGGAAGATAGTAGTAGTTCATGTTGTTGAATTCCTGATACATCCAACTCTGATCCTTTTTAACATCTTCCTCAATAATCTTGCTCCAAACCACAGCCTTTGTGCTGTTGGCAGAAGAATTGCCAATGACGAAAGCACGTCTGATGTCTGCGTTGGTTGTGGTCTTTGTTGCTACGAAATTGTAATCTGATGAAGGAAGGAACTTTGCATCCTCATCAATATCGTCGTTTGTCCAAGAGAAACCCTTGTCAAGAGATACCATCAGTTTGTTGTTGTCTGACATTGCAAACATCTCATTACCGCAGACACCAAGAATATTCTTCACATCGGCATAAACGGCATGCCAGTTGGTAGCATCTGATGTAGAATAGATCATGCCATTATCTGCTACGTAAGCCACATTACCGTCTGTTGCCATTGTAGCATTATTGCTAAAGGTCTTCACCTTTTTCCAGCTGCCGTCAACGAGAGTTTTTAGCTCTGTGCCATTAGCAGTCTTGCCGAGCACAACGAGATTATTGTTGCAGATTCCTGCTTTTACGCTTGTATAGTTCTTTATGTCGTTGTCAGCATCAAGTTTGCTCCACTTGAATGAGTCGGCATCCTCTTTATGAGCCACAAGGTTCACGGTGTATTTGCGAGTACCTGGTATGTCAGGAGAGTATATTGGTGATGTGGCTTTTGAGTATGCAGATGACGAATATACAATGATTTCTCTTGGTGTTGAGAAATCAAGAGAGTCTGTTATTTGGAAGACAGAATCGCTTTGAGTACTCTTGATAAAGGCAAAACCATTGTTTACCGTTGCAAGTGTGGATATTACAACGTGCTTCAAGTCACTACCTACAGGAAACGAGTCTGCGGCATTTGTTATAGTACCATTATATTGGTCTATAGAAATACCATAATTGTCTCCAGTAATAGTTTTACTTACCAGAGAATCCTTATCACCTTTTTTGTTTTTTATTGTATAGTAATGCTTCAGCGTTACGTTGATATTCGAGATCGCCGCATCATCATAATATACAACCTCCGTGTCATCACCACCGAGACACGAAGACATCATGCACACTGTAGCAAGTGACAGTGCGAAAATAGATATTTTAGATTTCATTTTATCCTAATATTTGCAGATTAAGGTTTAAGAGATTAAAGAATAGAGTTTGTCAGTTTTACAGACCATCAAGCCTTCATCCTTATTCCCTTCATCCTTATTCCAATCTTTCCAATCTTTGCAGATTAAGGTTTAAGAGATTAAAGAATAGAGTTTGTCAGTTTTACAGACCATCAAGCCTTCATCCTTATTCCCTTCATCCTTATTCAAATCTTTGCAGATTAAGGTTTAGAGATTAAGGAATAAAGTTTGCCAGTTTTTTCAGACCATCAAACCTTCATCCTTATTCCTTTTATCCTTATTCCCATTTTTTTCGGGTGCAAAATTAATTAGAAAATCTCAAAAAACTGAATAAAATCTATGTTTATTAGTAAATTATATCTTAAAAATCGATTATTTAAGGTTAATTGACAAAAAAACTGACGTTTTAAATTAAAAATGAAAAATTATAAAATGAAAAATACAAGTTTGTGTCTTCCGCTAAATAAAGTAATTTGTATTATTCATTTTATAATTTTTCATTTTTCATTTAACTTACTTCGGCTGCTTACCAATATAAGCCAAGATACCACCGTCAACATAGAGCACGTGACCGTTTACGGCATCTGAAGCCTTTGAAGCAAGGAACACGGCAGGACCGCCAAGCTCAGCAGGGTCAAGCCAGCGACCAGCAGGAGTCTTTGCACAGATGAAAGAGTCGAATGGATGGCGACTACCATCTGGCTGACGCTCACGCAAAGGAGCAGTCTGAGGAGTTGCGATATAGCCAGGACCAATGCCGTTACACTGGATGTTATACTCACCATACTCAGAGCAGATGTTACGTGTCAGCATCTTCAAGCCACCCTTAGCAGCAGCGTATGCAGAAACAGTCTCGCGACCAAGCTCTGACATCATAGAGCAGATATTGATAATCTTACCCTCCTTACGTTCCATCATCTCAGGAAGAACGGCAGAAGAGCAGATGAAAGGAGCCACGAGGTCAACGTCAATAACCTGCTGGAACTCAGCGCGCTTCATCTCGTGCATAGGAATACGCTTGATGATACCCGCATTGTTTACGAGGATGTCAATCTGACCCACCTCCTGATGGATTTTGTCAACGAGAGCCTTGACAGCCACCTCATCAGTAACGTCGCACACATAGCCGTGAACGTTTGTGATGCCAGCCTCCTTATAGTTAGCCAAGCCACGCTCAAGGGCAGCCTCGTTAATATCATTAAAGATAATGTTCTTTACTCCGGCAGCAACGAAAGCCTTAGCAATGTTGAAACCGATACCATAAGATGCGCCGGTAATCCACGCATTCTTTCCTTCAAGAGAGAAGTCTTTTAAGCTTGTCATAGTTTGGTTTTATGATTTAAGTTAATGATTAATGTATAATAGATTAAGGAATAGAGTTTTCAGTTTTTTAGGCTATCAAACTTTCACCCTTATTCCAAATTCTTGCGTGCAAAGTTACAATTTTTTTCTTTCTTCTCCAAGAAAAACCGCATTTTTTTCGTTTTGCCTTATATATACCTCCACAGTTCCTTCGCTATTCCTCCGAACCAAACTCGATGAAAGTCCGTTCTAAGAGCGAACAAAGAGCGAAGCTTCATCGAGTTTGGTTAGGAGGGACAAGGGAGAAGCAATGTAGGGTAAATAGCCCTGAAAGCATAGGTATGTTAATCTCTGCGCTTTGTAAAGGTATGGCATGGGGAGAGAAGAAGAAATTTAGAGGGCAGAGGAAAAATCCCACACCGCCAATGGATTCATAAGGCAGTGTGGGAAGTAGAGAAACAAAATTCTATTATATTACTTTTCCCATTCAAGCAAATCTTGATTCAGAATGTCTAATTCGTTAGATTTAGCACAAGGCACAAAATCTATCAACTTGATAAGTCCGTTTTCAATCATTAAATCACGAACTTTTCCAGATACAAATATCTTTCTATCTGCATCAAAGCCATCCCCAAAGTACTCTTTACTTTTATAGATGTATGGCAAAGGATGTTCTTGTAGAGGGAAATAGCCTTGCACTTCAACATCATATTTGACCGTACCACATACTGAACATTTTTGAGATTGATAAGAGGATAAGTCCAATGGTTCTTCTATCACGGGTATAACCAGTTGTACATAAGAATCTATAACAGAATCATCTTTGTATTTTCGCAAAGAACGACATTCTATACCAAGTGGTTTGAATATCTTTTCGTATAAATCTTTACGTACAAACAATTCGTCATATACCCATTCCAAACACCACATAGGGTATTTAGGCACTTTCCTAACCCTAAAGACGTCTTTTTGAACGCTATTCGACCCACATTTATTACACATTTTGTCTTTATCGTATGTGAGATTCAGATATCCAAAATCATCATCTGGCATAGGGTAACCATAAGGTCTCCACTTGTTAATAATACAATATTGGGCAGAAAGAATTTCTTTTTTTGTGAAATCTATTCCTAAGGTTTCACTGGAATCCCATTTTTTAAATAGATCTCTTAATTCAAAATATACGTTTTTATCATATATCTTGAAAACGTCACACCCTTCTGCTACATCAAAACCATATTGATGTAGAATTCGCGTCTGTTCTTTTTTCCAATTATCGAAGATACGTTTATAAATTTTCATTATTATAGACCTAAAATTTTTAATATTTCTGGGTAATCTTTATATATATACCTAGCTTCACGCATGATTTGTTGTTTGTTTGCTTTTGTGCCATATGGTATTGCTTTACGCCATGCATTCGTAAATACTTGATGCTCCCCTTTTGTTAATACAATAGAGAGCATATCACCCTGATTAACACCAAGCACCTTTGCAAATCTTTTTTCTATCAGGTGATGTACTTGGACACCCATGCCTTTTGTCATTCCTCTCAAATTATTATAAGTTCCGAAACCATATTGTGAAGCATGTTGGAAAGAACTAAGAGGAACTTTACTTGCGGACATTTCGGCTATTGATGTGCCAATTGATCTGCAGCTCAAGACAAAAAGATTTGCAGCAGCTTTGCCTGCAAACAATAATCCGAATTCAGGAGATACAATTTCAAGCCCTTTTTCTGATATCCTATGAAAAGGCAGTTTTCTATGACCTGTTACGGTTACTGTAGCAATATGTCCTTGTATGTTGCCTTCTTCGTCGTGGTTATACCAGACTCTACCATCTGGTTCATCATGCATGGTATGATTTAACAATCCTATACGAAAACCAGTCTTTGCACCTTCAAGAAAGTCACCACCTGTTGCCCATGAAGCGATACCTCCTGCCAACGTAGTTGAACCAAGAGTAAGTAACTTACTGCCATTTATATATGAACCAACATATGATGATACAAATCCTGCTACAAACTGACTTGTAAAATCACCTCCCTCAATAGCAGCAAACAAACCACTAGAGAATCCATGTGCGCTAGCTCTTACCAATTCACATGCGGAAGTGGATAGACCTTGTACAGAAGCCAAAGCCTGACAGGCAGAGCCAATACCATAAGTTACAGCGCAAATGGCTGCCGACTTGACGATGTTATCAAATGATGGATCTAAATATGTACTTAGACAAAAACTGGCAAAACCGATTGCTGCCCCGAAAGTAACAACAAAGTTGCCATCTGGATCAGTGTATTTCAATGGATTATTCAAACAATATGAATACCTGTTGAAATTCTGCGAGTTGTCAGGCGCCTGTACATAATTATCGGAAGAGAGGAATCGTCCCAAGGCGGGGTCATAGAGACGTGCATCCATATCAATCAGTCCAAAGGATGTCAACATCTCATGACCTGTATATCCATACAGGAAGTTTATCTTGTTGGTATAAACAGTCTGCTTGCCCCAAACATCATATCTTGCCCTGAATGCCACTTCGTGGTGTTCATCATACACACCCACAATGCTTCCCAGATTGTCGGTGACTGTCTGATAAACCTTGTAGCTAGTGTCTTTCCTTCCAACAGTCTCACTAATTACAACAACGCCATTTTCAAGAAAATATTGTTCTGTTATAACATCATCTACTGTTATTTTTTCATATCCTCCAAAATATATGTGTTCGATATTATGTCCAGATGCCCGATCGCGAGTCCATGAATTTGTCACCCATTTCTCATCATCAGGGCCGTAAGAATAATTGTACGCACCAGCACCATTGGTAATATAGATTCTGCCAATTTTGCCATTCACATCAAATTCGGTAGTTACGGTATTTGATGTGATATTATTATTGTCGTTACTAACAGAAATCACTGCATGTGGCTTGCCATTTGCATTATATGTATAAGTTCCCACATCACTCTTGTTAAGAATATTACCATTATCTGCATACGACATATTCATGGTGTATTTTTTCTTCATATTATCGTAAACAGACACAAGTCTATCCATGTTGTCGTAATCAAATTGTTCGTTCATTCTTAATCCACCACCATATTGCCTTTTTCTTCTATAAAGATTGCCTGTGGGTTTATCATACGAAAAACTCTGCCAGTCAATTGTGTTTGAGTTATAAGTCAACTTATAAATATATGGATAACCATCCTTATCCACCGTCTTATTCATTACACCTGCCACGGTGTTGGTTTCAAGAGTCAGACCATCATAGCTCTTTAGACTATAAACAGACTTGGAGTTATTGAGTTTAATCTCCTTTAAGAAGCCATTATTATCATAACTATAATAGAAACTCATGTCAGAAAGAGTGCCAGGATAGGTAACCTTCGACATTTGCCCCAATGAATCGTAAGTCCATTTTATAGTATAACACGCATGATCGCTGAAATTACAACGGGTTTCAGAAGTGACTTTACCCAAACGATCGTATGTAAAGGTACGTTTGTATCCGTCATATGTCTGTGATTTTAGGCGATTTATATCTCTACCTGATGTGAAATATTCATTTGTCTGAGTTTTTTTATTGCTAGACTTATCCACATAAGTTTTCGTTTTAAGACGTCCTAAATTATCATAACTGTAATTAGTAGTTACACCTCTTGCATCAGTTTGTGAAAGAAGAGTTCCATCTGCAGCATATTTGTATGTCATAGTTCCAGCATCAGGATCAACCAACTTGGTGCGGTTACCATTATCATCATATTCGAAGGTGACAGAGCTGCAAGAGCCACTATTTGTATATGTATTTATTGTTGAAGGCTGTCCATTTGAATAATATTTGTATTCAACATAAGTGTTTAAAGGATCAACAATGCCAGTTACATTCCCCCAGGCATCGTATGTCTTTTGGGTTGTGCCATTTGCTGTGGTGGTAGATATTGTATTCTTACCATATTTGTATGTCGTCGTTTTTCCAGAAGATAATTCCTCGGATATTTTGCGACCTCTTTCGTCATAAGCAAATGTACCTGTAATTGTTAATTTCCCTGTTTTGTTTATAACACTGACGACTTCACCTTTTGAGTTGTATGTTGTTTCTTTTGAAATATCCACACCATTCAATCCAACAGATGAGGTGTAAACCTCACGTCCAAATGGGTCATAGACTGTTTTTGTCCAAGGAGCGTTATTAGGAGTTTCTGTGACACTATAAAAACCAGAACCGAAAGTCGGCTCCCATGTCTTTGTGTATTCTATATAGTTGTTATCAACTAAAATCTTTTTGGTCGTCTCATTCCATCTGTTGTTCAAATAAGATTCAACAAGAAGGTTGGAAGGAACTGTGCTATCAATTTTCTCATACATATCACCAAAGATATTATATTTATAAGCTATATGTGATGAGGCAGGAGATGTCTGTTCATCAATAACAAATCTGCCAGATGAATCATATTTATATTTCCTGATGATTTTCTTTACACCAGAACCTTCAATTCCTTCTACCGATTCAGTAAGTTTATTACCATAATTGTCGTATGTGTATGTCTCGATCAGCCTTAGTTTTGACTCCAGATTATTAACAATCTTGGTTACATTTCCTTTAGCATCATACTTATATGTATTGACAACAAAATGTACGTCTTCATCATCAGAATGCTTTTGGAATATATACATACTGTCTGGGAGATATATACCGCCATATTTCTTGCTGTAGAAATACTCCACTCCTTTGTACATGTTGAAGTCTTCATCATTGTCAACTTCCTGAGCTTTGATAACACCTTTGTCCGTATCATACGAAGTGCAAGTCCAAACCTTTTTGTTGTCGAAATCAGTGCTTTCTTCTTTTTCTACATAGGCAAAATAATTTTTTTTGCCTTTTGATGTTATGTGGTAATCAGAAATCTTTGTTGACTGTTCTTTTCCTATTGTAACCGTCTGGGTAGTTTTCTTGGGAATCCAATATGTTGTATTCCATTCATTTATCAGCGAATTCTCAACCGTGCCTAATGTCTGGTTGTCTTTGGTAAAAGACTCAAATCCAAGCATTCCCTTACCACCTATATATAATTTTAAATTACCATAAGAGTATTTTGTGCATTCCTTTGTAACATCATTTGCAACGATCTCCATTTGCGAAACAACAGACAAAGGAATTGTGTGGTAATTGACAGGAGAAATATCATTACCACTATTCTTAGCTGTCTCTGTTTTTGTATAGACAGATGGATTTGTTGCTGGTTTATATGAAATCGTTCGTCTAACTCCAAATCCATCAGTAATAGTTTTAATTTTTCCTGAAGAAGCCAAATCACCACCGCATTTATAGATGTATATCGAGTCTGTATTAAACGCAGATGATGCACTATTTAATTGATTGCCAACACTGGCAATCTCTGCAGCACCATCGCCATCAAAATCTCCAGCTATTGAATTAAAAATATCCCATGTCTTACAATCTACGTTGCAAGTCCATCCTGCCTGTTGTTCTAAAGTTGTTCCGTTAGATTTGAACCATCTTCTTTCAAGAACACCTTTTGCATTAGAATCTATATTTCCTTTTTTATCAAAGTCAACATGGCTTATGCCCGCTAATTTTTCTATTACGACGTCACTTCTTCCATCATTGTCAAAATCAACGACATTTAGAGAGCACTTGGAACGATTGGAAAAGGATAAAAGACTGTAATCGATATCATTATGTGAGAATGCTTTTTTTTGGATAATAGATGTAAAAGTTCCATTGCCATTATTCAACTTTAATACAATATCTCCTGTTGGCAGAACAACAATAAAATCTATTTGACCATCACCATTAAAGTCTCCTTGATTAATTGATCGGCTCATTTCTAATAATGACTGTAACTTGCCTAAATCAAAATCCGAATCCTCCGTTTCATATTTGTTTGTTTCCGTGAATTTTGCCTCATAATATTTGCTGTTTTCATCATTGTAATAAATTTTATAACCTTGCTCACATTGAACAAGCATATCCTGTACGCCATCATTATTGTAGTCACCAACAAAAATTGCCTCTGGTTCCCCATGGTCAAATGACAAATCAAAAGAATATATTTTATTATTTTCTCCTATTGGAACATATTTTACAATCTTTCCTTTGTATTTTTTTTCACCTACTTTTTCGATATAGACAATTTCATCCACACCATCTCCATCAACATCCATTGTAGTTGAAACGATAGAAGGGTTTTCTTTGTAATTTTTTATATATTGCTTAATTGTGTAAACTCCTTTGCTGTTTATATCTGGATTGTTCAAAATATCATTAGATGTTACAACTGTAAAATATAATATTCCATCATAATTGTTATAAGTTCGAAATATCAAGTCGCTAAATCCATCTCCATCAAAATCACAAGCATTAAAGCCTTCAACTTTAGCTATTTCCGCAGATTTTGTCAAGTACATTTTCTCAATTGGTGCACTTTCGTAAGTCACCTTTCCTGAAATATCTATTTTACTAAGGTCTACATGGAAAAATTGTGTATATTGAGGATTCTTGAAAAAATCATCAATATCTCGCATATCTTCTTCTTTTACAGACCAAAGGCTTATTATGTCACTTATGCCATCTTTATTTAAATCTGCGCTGAAAAAAGTCCTGTTATATGTTTTGACTTCATTTTCGTCCACAATGTTTGTCTTTATGGCAGTGCTGCTACTTTTTATAGACATTGCTTGTAATGCATTCCAATCTATTGTAATAGGATTATATTGATTTCCACATCTATTCGACTCAACTATGCTGGTCAAGCGGGTGTATTTCTTGGATGTTTTGTCCAAATCATCCTTGTAAGAAAGACTATATTTGCGATAAAGAGAATCTGTTGTTTGGTTATTTGGATTCTTATTTATCATGGTTGTGATTGTTGACAACTTCTTTGAAATGTTACCTTTGGAACTTCCAATATAAAATTCTGACTGATTGGCTATGGTGATATCGCTATAGTCAAATTTTATTTTACACTCTATTCCTCGAGAGTGTGAATTAATACCATAAATGATTTCTTTAGGTAATATTGATAAACCATTTTTAGTGTACCTGTAATAAATAATGTTGTTGTATTTGTCAACAGCTTCATCTATATACCAAGCAGAACAACGAGCTTTGCCATTAAGAGAAAACGTTAAGCGAGAACTATCATTATAGCCATATCTATATGTTGTTCCATCTTGGGTAATTACTTCAAATCTCAAAGTAACACTTGAATTATCCCAATATCCGTCAACATTGACCTTTGTATAAGGGTCTCCTTCTATCGTATATACTGCTCCTTTTTTACCCTCTGTACCAGACTGGAGGATGAGTCGTTTTCCATCAAGGTAATAGGCTGAATTTGCAAGATAACTTGAACCATTGGCAACCGTATCATAAAATGGGTTTTGTCGCCCAGTTGTAATAACTGATATCCCCGTGATGTTGAATCCGTATCCTGCATTACCATAACAAGCTGATTGACTGTTGTAAGCAAGACCTATCTGTGGCTGAAAACCACCACCATTAGGAATTTCTATAGCCAGGTTATATGTTGCGGCTCCAATACTACTAACTCCGATAGTAGCCTTTGGTGTACCTACGGAATTGTCTGCCAATACCTTGAATGGTATCAGCAAGAGAAATAAAAATAGTTTTATGTGTTTGAAACTAATCATTTTTTAGCGAATTTATAAGTTGTAGTTTCTTCGTTGTGCTTAAGAGTTAAGATGTAAGTACCTGCTGGATACTCAGAAAGTGAAACGATAGTTGTATTAGTGTCTATCGTCTTGCTATAGAGCTGAATAGCGTTCGGAGTGTATAGCCCGACCTCATAAGGTTTCTCTGGATCTAAATCCTTGATAAGAATTGTTATCCTCCCGTTTTTCTCTGTAACGGTTACATTCTTTTCTCCTATTCCTTCTTCTTGATCATATGAATATTCATCAGATATGCTTCGGGTGGTAGCTGCTTCTTTACGCACCCTGTTGCCTGCTGCATCGTAGGTATATACGATTTTCTGTGCATAGCTTAGCTTACAAATGGCAAGCAAGCCTAATACTGCAAGTAATTTTTTCTTCATCTTATTTATGTTTAGTTTTTTTTGTAAAATAGATACTGATTGTATCTAATCCTTAACAATCTTTATACCCTTGTTTTACTATGCGATATAGACATAATCATCTTCCTTGAAACATCATCCAAGGGAAAATCACGAATCCTATTCCTCCGTACTGTTCTTCGGGAGAAATAGTAGATACAACTTTCACGCAAGCCACTTGTTCGAGTGCTTGCTTGAAATGATAAATACATTTTCATTAATTACCTGTTTTATGTTATAATATTTATCGCCCACAATTTTTGTAGGCTTTTTTCGTCGTTGACTTATCAAAGATATCTATTTTCTAAATACAATCTTTTTCGTCTAAAATGTGCAAAATATTTGCAAATTTTATGCAAAGATATTAAGAATATGATATAATCATACTTGCACTTAACAAACTTTATTGTTTTTTAAGGGATGAACAGCGCTAATTTGAGGATAATAGCAGAATAAATGTAAACGTTTGATTATATGTGCAAAAATAAGTTGCACATGAAAATATCCATTCCATCATTTCTGCATAGAAAATAGAACAATGGCTGAATGAAGGGATATCAGATACAAGTCTAAAAATGCAGAAATTGCAATGTAGAGATTGCAATTTTACGTTCAGAAAAAGAGTTTTGAAAAAACTCGTCACTCGTCACCCATAACGCTGTAAGTCGTTGTATCATTGAGGCTTACAGCGCTGATTCACCCTATGCCACTCGTCACCCAACTCATCACCAATATCTTTGTATCTTATTGAGTGTGTGGTGATTACACGTGTGATTTACCCTCAATTCACTCGTCACCCATTTTTAGGGTGACGAGTGAATCAACCTTGCAACTTGTTCTATATCAGATGGATATAATACTTGAGGGTGATGAGTGGGTGACGAGTGAAACGAAATGAATCACCCGTGTAATGCTCTGATGCACATATTGTTACAGCGTTACGGGTGACGAGTTGATGAGTAGTGTGAAAATTCTGTTTTTCTATCTGTAAAAGTGAGCGGCAATTTGAAGGTTGTTATGCTTTCGCTTATCCTTCGCTTCTCCTTCGCTTGTAATCCGCTTCTAATCCGTTCCTGATAATGGGACTTACATGGGATTTGCAACGGATTTATATCGGACTTGCCTTTGATGAAAATTTTAGAACGCAAAGACGCGGAGGCACAGAGATTGATTTTGAACACTGAGATTTGTCGAAGACCCACTGACCACAGGGAAGTAAATCACGAAAGAAACGAAGAAGCACCTTTCGGTGATGATTTTTTTGAAAGTAAATTATCAAAAGAGCAGTAAATTATGGAGCGACATCCGTCGCAAGGAAATTTCCAATGTGTAATTTACTGGATTAATTTACTGTAAATTTACTTTCTAAGAGATTGGAGCTTCGCTCCCTGAGGCTTTCAAGAAAATTAGCGACGATGACCAGAAAATATGTTCCAGAAAATTATATTTTAGAACGCAAAGACGCGGAGACGCGAAGATTAATTTTGAACACGGAGATTTGTCGAAGACCCACTGACTACAGGGAAGTAAAACACAGAACTAACGAAATTTTCGTTTTTTCGATAGTTTCGTATTCAGAAAAATAGAACCACAGATTTTAGGGATTGTTGGGATGTCAATCATGGGCGTAAGCGAGAAAATCCCTTCAATCTGTGAAATCTGTGTTCCCCAAAAAGAAACGAAATAGCACCTTGCGGTACTGAGGCTTTCAAGAAAATTAGTGACGATGGCCAGAAAAATTGTTCCAGAAAATTATGCGTTTAGAACGCAAAGGCGCAGAGACGCTGAGGTTTTATTTCGACTTATATGATTGAAGTATATCGTATTAATAACATGTGATGTCGTATTAGTCTTTCGATGAGTTGAAAATTTTTGTTTGTTGTGTGCGAGAGGAGGGATAAGGCCGTGTTTTTCGCCTTTTTTAACTAAAATTTATACTTTGTATAAAGATTATTTTGTAATTTTGCAGTCCGAATGGAAAAACGGCTTGAATGTCAAGGGGTAAAAGTCAGATGGTCAAAGGTCAAAAGTCAAAGGTCGAAGGTCAAAAGGCAAAAGACCCCACCTTTAGACCTTAAACTTGAGCCTTAGTCCTTAGACCTTAGACCTTAGTCTTTAGTCCTTAGACCTTAGTCTTTAGTCCTTAGACCTTAGTCCTTAGTCCTTAGACCTTAGTCCTTAGTCCTTAGACCTTTGACTTTAGACCTCACCCTTAACCATTCGACTTTAACCTTTAGGCAAATAACCAAAAACAATTAGAAATAATGACTAAAATTTTACAAAGAACTTGGAGGCTTTCCCTTTTGGCTCTCCTGTTGATCGTATCAAACGAGACATTTGCTTGGCGTGGGATGCGTATGCCTGAACTGTTCGTGAAGGGTCGCTACCTCATGGCTAAGGATCTAAATGGTAATGACAGTATCGTTAATCTGCATGGTTTTGGCCAGACCTATTCCGCTTACTTCAACGGCTATGCGTGGTGTAAGAATGCTGACGGCTCTGTAAACTGGGGCAAGACGAAGGATGCTTCTGCTTGCGTGGCGTGGAATAAGAATCAGATAAAGATGATGCTTAATGTAGGCTGGAAGGTGAACTGGCTGCGTCTGCACATGGATCCTGCATGGAGTAATAATGACACTAAGGTGAACGAGTGGCAGAAGAAGAATGGCGGGTACTATCCAGAGAATCAGATCTATGCCTTTGATATGGATCTCTTCAAGAAGTATCTCGACGAGATTTTTATCCCTATGGCAGAATTTGCCATTGATAACGGTATCTACGTGGTAATGCGCCCACCAGGCGTATGCCCTGAGAATCTTGCCATTGGCGATGATTATCAGGAGTATCTCATCAAGGTATGGACCTACGTTTGTAGTCATGAGAAACTGAAGAACAATCCATACATTATGTTCGAGCTTGCCAACGAGCCTGTGAACATGAAGGGAGACGATGGGCAGTTTACTAACTGGTCTGATGGCTCTCAGAAGAACTGCACCAAGTACTTCCAAAAGATTGTTGACGAGATTCGTGCCGTAGGCTGTAACAATATCCTTTGGGTACCAGGTCTTTGCTGGCAGCAGAACTATCAGGGCTATGTGAAGTACCCTATTGTTGAGCGCGAGGGCGGACGTGGTATAGGCTATGCTGTGCATTGCTATCCGGGTTGGTATGGCTCTGACTCAGAGGTGGCATCTGTTGAGCAGAAGGTAGAAACCTCTGGAGCAGGCTATGTGGAGTTCAACGACGGTTGGACTAACAGCATATCTGGTGTGGCTGCAAAGTCACCAATCCTTGTTACGGAGATGGACTGGGCTCCTAAGAAATACAACAATTCATGGGGTAAGGCAACAACAGGTACAGAAGGTGGAGTAGGCTTTGGAGCTAACTTCCGTTTCATAATGGATAAGACGGGTAATGTTAGTTGGATGCTGTTTACTGATGCCGACAAACTTGCCAAGTATAGGGATACAGCAGCCGATGGCAACACATTCCTCACAGATCCAGAGGCTTGTGTGCGCCCAGTATATCGTTGGTTTAAGCAGTATGCGGAGATTCCTAATTTTTCTTCATACACAAAAGAGCGTGAGCAGCAGATTCTTGACTCTATTCAGCATGTGAAAGATTCTATTGCAAGCATTCCTTGGTATTATCCTAATGATGAGAACAAGTTCAATCCAAGTATCTGGGAGACGGGTAGTGTTGTGAAAAATGAGGATGGAACATTCACACTTACGGTCGGTCAGTACGGTTTTGGAGGTTTCCAGTTCACAGGTGGACGTGATTTTTCAAAATTTAAGTATCTTGTATTAAACCTTGCAGAAGCTCCTGCGTCAAACAACTGGTCGTTAAGGCTATTTGATGGAAATAGCTATTGGGGCGCCCATTCTGAACTTAGTGTTGGCAAAAAGACGTGTATAGTTGTAAATCTTCAGAATACGAAGAATACAAATGGTGCAAAACTTGATGCTTCCCACATTTATATCCTCGGATTATGGGAAAACGGTGGTTCTCCTATCAAGATCAAGAACATTTATGTAACCAACAATGCTGACTATTCACCAGAGACAACGGGTATTGAGGAATTACGAATTACAAATTGCGAATCTCCTTATGCCAACGGTTTCTATAATCTCAACGGTCAGCGTGTCCTTGAGCCACAGAAGGGGCAGATTTATATCTGCAACGGAAAGAAGGTGATTAAATAGAAGACCCACCCCCCAGCCCCTCCGATAAAGGGAGGGGAGTAGATACCTCTATCGCTATAGGGAGGAACATCAGAAAATAAAAAAATAACAAATAATAATTAACAAGGCGATCCATCCATAGCGATGAAAGCTAACCACTCCCCTCCCTTTATGGGAGGGGTTGGGGGGTGGGTCTTTATTTTTAAAAAATATCTATGAAACTTAACCCAACAATGAAGGCTGTAGTCTTTGGCCTTGCACTCGTTGCGTCTCAGAACACATATGCTCAGGGACTCAAGGATGCCTACAAGGACTATTTCAAGGTAGGTGTTGCCCTCAACACTCGTAACTTCTCTGAGGCTGAGCAGAAGGTAATTCTCGAGAATTACAACAGCGTTACCTGCGAAAACGACATGAAACCAGGTGAGCTTCACCCAAAAGAGGGTGAATGGAAATGGGAAAAGGCTGATAGCATCGCTAACTGGTGCCGTCGCAACAAGATCCCAATGCGTGGTCACTGTCTCGTTTGGCACAGCCAGTTTGCTAACTGGATGCTTCGCGACAAGAAGGGTAACTTCGTAAAAAAGGAGGTGTTCTACCAGCGTCTTCGTGATCATATCCACACAGTAATGAACCGTTATAAGGACATCGTTTACTGCTGGGATGTAGTTAATGAGGCTATGGCTGATAATCAGCGTCCTGCATGGGGTAATCGTCCTGCCGGAAGCCCATACCGTGAGTCTGACCTCTACAAGCTCTGTGGCGATGAGTTCATTGCAAAGGCATTCGAGTTTGCTCGTGAGGCAGATCCTAACGCTCTCCTCTTCTATAATGACTACAACGCATTCGACAAGGGTAAGAGCCAGCGTATCTATGATATGGTGAAGAAGATGAAGGATGCAGGTGTGCCTATCGACGGTATCGGTATGCAGGGCCACCTCAATATCTTCAACCCATCAATGGAGGATTTCGGTAATGCTATCGACAAGTATGCTACTCTCGTTAAGCATATCCAGATCACCGAGCTTGACATTCGTGCCAATGAGGAAATGGGTGGTCAGCTCAATTTCAGCCGTCAGGGTGTAGAGATCAAGCCTTGGGTTAAGACTCTCCACACAGACCAGTACGTACAGCTCTTCAAGTGTCTGCGTAAGCATAAGGACGTTGTTGATGTTGTTACATTCTGGAATCTCTCTGACCGCGATTCATGGGTAGGTACATCAAACTATCCTCTCCTTTTCGACAAGGATCTCAACAAGAAGGAGGCTTACAATGCAGTTCTCAAGTTCGACCCTGCATTGGATAATGCTTCTCCAATCGAGGACTTCAAGCCAAGCGAACTCAACCAGCCTGGTCAGGAGTACCCAATGGTTAACTCTCAGGGCTATGCACGTTTCCGTGTAGAGGCACCACAGGCTAAGTCTGTTATCGTTAGCCTCGGTCTTGGTGGCAGAGGCGGTACCGTTCTCCGTAAGGGTAAGGATGGTTTCTGGTGGGGCACAACCGATGGTCCTATGGACGAGGGTTTCCACTACTATCACCTCACTATCGACGGTGGTGTAGTAAACGATCCAGGTGCTAAGAACTACTACGGTTCAGTACGTTGGGAGTCAGGTATCGAGATTCCTGCTCACGATAAGGATTTCTATGCTCTCAAG
>CACYXI010000095.1 GCA_902778265.1 uncultured Bacteroidales bacterium
TATGACAGCCCTAACGGACTGCCCTATTAGGTATCGCTCCTTCAGAGCTCTTTCAACCACATGATAGTCAACAATATACAACTGAATAAATTCGTCGAATTCAGGTTAAAATAGTAATTCGTCAAATTTACGTTGAATTAGCTAAACAGATAATTCGTAATTACTTATAGCTCTCGTATGCCTTGTCAAACGCTTCTTTGCTGCAATACCTATCGTACAAAGCATTATCGCTAAGGCATAATTGCTGAGAGGAAACAATCTTATCTCTGCCTTGCCCACGACCATGAACCGCGGCAAAGGCGTATGTGTATTCTTCCGAATCCTCAACCCTAACCGCCAATTTGCCGTCAACGGAACAAAGTGAGAAGCGAGACATATTCGACAGACTTTCAAGCACAGCAATATCGCCAATCTTCGTTGCACTTGCCTTGTCAAGGCTAACGACAATCGAACAGCACGTAGGATGTGCAATTTCCTCATCTAAAGAAGCCGCACGTTTCTGTCTCAAAAGAATCACCTGCAAGGTGTCATTATTCGTCCAACCCTCATTATTGGCGCAAACAACAGACGAAAGAACATTTTCCTCCGTCTCATTATTAATTTCCAAATCCCCGACATTAATATCAGAAACGAACATGCCATCCCTAAACTCATATCCAACGGAATTGATACGACCTTGAGCCACCACGTAAGGGGCAAGCTTATAGCTGCGGAAGAAGCTCGACGCATTCTTGTTGCCTATAATCCCCTCGAAATTCTGCTGCAAATACCCCTTGATGTATTTGTACATATTAAGAATATTATTCATCTTGATGCGCTGTTTCATCTGCGCCTCAGTCTTAGGGTTTCCCATTTTTGAAGGAAGCGACCTGCCAATAGTCACACCATTAAGCTCGTAATAAATGGTATTGGCATTCTTTCCTGACACTTTCGCAAATGAAGATTTTACTTTAACCATATCTTTTCCTTTCTAAAATAATTAGTTCTTATTCTTAACATACTCCATCGTTTCATCATCGTTTGTCCATAGATACTCCATCGAAACGATGGACTTGCGATGGAGTAACGATGGAGTAACGATGGAGTATCTATCTTGTTACTGCTTGCAAAGATACAACTTATTTTGGAATATAAAGAATGTTTTAACAAAAAAATGGGACACCTCGTTATGAGATGTCCCTATTTTTATCATGTAAGATAAAGTTTTTCGAAAGAACGAACTCTATCTAATCACCCAGTTCTCTATTTTGATAGAAGATAGCCTTTCTAAATGATTCACATTTTCTGTTACCATAATAGCTTTTGTGGCAATGGCGGAAGAGCCTATCAATATATCGAAATCTTCAATTGGTCTTCCTTGGGATTGCAGAATGCGTTTCTGTTTTGCATATTCGCGAATGGCTAGTCCCGTAGGGATTACATTGATGTCTGCTATAAATGATTCTATGATATCTACATTTCTGGCTTTTCTACCATCATCACGAATGCCACAAAGTAATTCGCCTATAGTAGCCTCTGCAATACAACAATTCTCCCAACCAACTTCCGTAAGCCTTTTAACGACTTCTGGTCTATTTTGCAAGAAATGTATGCAAATACATGTGTCAAGTAAATATTTCCTTTTCATTATAACGTGAAATCCATTACAGATTTTGAAGAGCGTGAACTATATATTTCTGATATTATCTCGTCTGAAGTACGATCGTCTTTCCACGCTCCTGCATATTTATTTACCATGGCTCTCGTGAGGCTGTCTTTTTCTGAGGCTGTCTTAGTCCTGTGCTCTGCAACGGAAGCTGTAAGTAAACTCGCTAGACGCAGCTTCACATCATCATTAAGATTACGGAGCATACCCCAATAATTATTTGTCAATGTTATATCTGCTGTACTCATAATTGTTTCTTGTTTTATGAATAAATCTATATTTTAATAAATGTTGCCCTATGTGCAAACATTGGTATAATGCAACTTTGGCGACAAAGATACTATTTTTTTCGGAATAAAAAGAAAAATTGAACAAGAAAATGTAAAGCCGTTCAAAATACCGTTATATATCCGCGGTCTGTTCATCTCACTAAATATTGTTTTCGGTCCGATTTTTTGGCGATTTTAACATATTTTCGGTGGCATTTTGGGGTTTCGGTCTGATTTTTGGGAGGTTTTCTTGATTTTTCGGTCTGATTTTTGGGAAATTACAATAAAATTACCAAGAAGATGCTTGTTTTTCTAATTTTATTTGTAATTTTGTTCTCGTAATCTGCTATAATGATTTTCATATGTCTCTCATATAAACATTGCCATATCCTAAACATTTTTATAGCTAAGGCACTTATGAAAGTCATTAATAATAAGTAAGGGTAAAATGGGTATCACTTATTTCCCATAAAGCTCTTTATAATAAAAAGTATACAGAGTATGGATAGTTTTATAAACAAATATAATATTCTTTTGTCTGTCATTGGAATGGATGAAATCAAATGTCTTATGCGATATATAATTGTTGATATTGATGTCAACCAAAAAGACATTGACAAATTGACCGAAAAGGTTTTTTATGAATATTGTAGTTGTTGCGATATATCAACAGTTATACATGGACTTTATTTGATTCGGGAAAAAGAATCTTATAGGTTTAAACAGATATTTGAAAAAGTCTTTAGAGGGGGCCTTAATGATGTTGTTGAGGCTTCCATTAACAATGTTTCTACTTTTGTATATAGAAAGGATATTATTTCTTTTATAAAGGATGTAATAGAACTTTATGACGAACATTCTATAGGAAAGGAAACTTTAGACAGAATACTTATTGTACTAAATCAAATGTACCAATCTGTAATTACAGATAAAGATTTTGATGTGTACAATTATTTTGGATGTTTTTTTCATGAAATGTTTCTATATGTCAAAGATGAGATTTCTAAATTCTTGGTAGTCCGTGAAATAAAGATATATACTAAAGGGGAAATAGTGACATTAGAAAAATGTGAATACTATAGTCCCTTTTGTGGTGTTATTGAATTTTGTGTTGATGGTAAATGGGGACTCATGGATACTAACAATGTCGTAATCTTAGAAAACTTATATGATTCTAGGTTTTCTGACTTATCGCAAATAGATGTCAATAACGAAAAATATGTAATCTTATCAATTGGAAAGCCTTCAAAGAAAGGAGTCTTGTCTTTAAATACTTTTTCCTATATAATTGATGCCGATTATGATGAGGTTTTTCCATTGAAACGATATGGACGTTTATATTTCGAGGTTAATATAGGCGGGAAACATGATTTTTCATATTTTGTAGATGAATTTCTAGGCGGATTTTATGGCTTGTTCTTGTCTAATGGACAAGAACTAATTCCATGTGAATATACATCTTTGGAATTTAGGGATGATTATATTGAATGTGACAACAAGCTATTCGACAAAGATGGTAAACTTATTATAGGTGGGTATTCCTCTTTGTCAATTGAGGCTGGCTATCTCAAAATCTATTTTAATCTTTATGATAAAAGATATGAAGACTCTTTTTGCTTAGTAATAGATAGTACATTTTATTCACTTCTGCCTCATAATGGTGAAAAAATCAAGTTGCAATTTGGGACTATTTATAGTAGTATCCAAGAAGTTTTTAATATTTATCCAAAAGACATTTTATTACGTTCAGAGGTTGATTTGTCCTATATAGAGAACGGCTTTATCATACTACGAAATCCAAATGTTGAATACCTGATATCAGAGTTGCTTGAATATGATGATATTAAAAAAGAATATTTGACGGATTTAATGGGGTATGGGGCTGTTTTTAGTTCTTTTAATTTTGATGTGTTTTGCCAATACAGATATGGTTATATTCCTAAACATAGTCATGAAAAAGATGTAAATCAGTTCCCCAAATATGTTGATTCTGTATGGAATGATAACTATATTCATCAAAAAGAAGCGATAATAATTAAAGTTGATCAACATAATCAATATAAATGGTCAATTAGAGTTGATGAAGTTTATTCTTACACATCAAATTATTTATTATATCAAAGAAATGATAAAATAGGAATAATTGCAAACGATACAATCTATGAGCCTATATTTTCTGGGGCTGCATTTAACTCTAATTATGTTGCTGTTGTCAAAAAAGGAGATACAAAAGATGGAACATACTATAAGGAGCAAGATGAAACTATACAATTCTTAGAAGTTGAGTATAATAATTCGATATTGATTAAACATGTTTCAGACTCCTTTTATCCGTATGAGCTAAATTGGTTTCCTATAGGCTTTCGTAACAAATATGGGTTATTTGTAGAGAATGTTAAGGATGATAATGAATCTGGATTTTTTATGAATGAAGAGAATAGCTATGTGAACGATTATATTGACAGCCCAGAGGATGCTATAATGCGTTCATTATCTGGTCATGGTTGTGATCCTGAATTATTTGGTTTTTGAATCCATACAATATAACGGAACAATACGCGAATTTTTTTGTAACCTCAAAAATATAGAAGGATATTAAATGTAGATAAGATAAGTGTATAGAGGATAATCGTAGTTAAACGATGAAATCTCGAAAAAAAACAATATTTGTACAATGGTGTCATATAAGAAGACAACTACAAATGTTACCTTTTATAAAGGTATAATGAAGTTATAATGTGATAATAATATGGATAATTTTGAAATAACCCCAGGTGATTATATATTTGAACTAACAGAGAAAACATGGATAGGCTTTCTTGTTAGTTATTATGCTCCATTTACAGGAAGAGCGGAATGTATTGTTCCAGCAGGCTTTAGATTCTCTATACGTAAGAGTATGAGAGATGATGCATTTTATATAGAACCATTTGAAAGTGAAAAATCAAAAGAATCTGTTTTGTTTGCAAATGCAGATATGGAAGCAGAACTAAAATATCCTCAATTGTATGATAAAATACAAGGATTTGCATTCTATATCACAGAACAACAACTCAAAAATGAAAATGTTCACTTTGTTAAAGGGGACAAAGAGCAGTTGTTAAGGACATTACTTTCTATGTAGTATAAAAATACTCAAGACTATAATTTATAATCATCAAAAGTAAGATGGAAGAAGATAAATTTGAAAACTTGGAAAAAATGGAGGATTCTGATTGGTCGGAATTCTTTGAAGAAAAAGAAGAGAATTGGTATGAGCCAAACATCTTTGAAGATGAAGTCGTGGAGAATATCTGTGCCAACGTAAAGTATATTGCGGTGGAGGGGTATGAGTGTGTGGAAATACTAAAAAAAAAGCCGAGCGAAGATAGATCTGAGCTATTGTATTGCTATCAACTTGGTGAAGATTATGCAATGGCTAATCCACATGCAATATCTGCTGTATGGTATTCTACGGAAGATATAGAAGTTAGATTTTACGACGAGATGTGTCGTAGTTATATTTATACTAGTTTTGATTATGCTCGGTTATTATTGTTTGGATTGATAGCGAACGATTCTTATAAAATGACATATTGTGTAGGTCCGTCTGGGGATCACAAAAATAAGTCGGGTGTAAATCCGTCAAGTATGGCTTTTTTCTCCATTAAAAGAAATGACCGTGTTTGTGATTATAGACACCAAATGCATTGTGTCATTTGTTTTCTTGCAGGAATAAGAAATGTCTTTAAAGACAAGTTGAAGGATTCAACAACATTACCACCTGTGTTTCAAGAGGATTATTTAAGTTCTGATTAGATTTCTTCCTGCATCTATTCTGTAAGGCAAATTGTAGATTGAAGACTCCCTAAATCAGGGGGGCTTTAAAAAAAATCTGTTTCCTTTGGGAAACAAGAAATATTTTGTAATTTTGCATATAGACAATATGAGTGAATATCAGTTTGATAATAACTTTCCACAAATGTCTTTTAAGGAACTTGAGGAATGTGTACCTTTGGAAGTTGCGTTTGAAAAACTTCGTGATAAGGCTCGTAAATATTATGCCTCTAATTCATGATGTGGTTCATAGTCTCTTGAATTATAATCAAGGAGATGAAAATGACAAGGAAGGACAAATAATTTAGGTTTCTGGAGTTCGGAATTGCCTGGAAGGCAATACTATTAGTAACCCCGTACATACGAGTGAAACGAGGATGTGCGGGGATTGAATCCATAATCCTTCTACTGCCTGGAGGGCAGTACATAGCGAAAAAGTAATGTGTGAAAGTCTATTATGTACAGCCTTCCAGGCTGGAAGAGGTTGAGGCTGTTTCCTGTCCGAGGGCATCCTCTCCTTCGTCGAGTATGCGCCTCGGTTCTTCCCTATGGTCAGGCGCTATGCGGAGTCCTCATAGTGTTGCCTTCCAGGCAATTCGAAATTTCCGAAACTTGAATAAATAACACAATAAAAGGCTCACGCAAAGTGAGCCTTTTATTGGTGTTTCCTATCGTATTTGGGGTGTTTCCTTTATCTCCTAATTAAATTCTTTCCTGCATATATTTAGACTATGACATCATTTTATATCTTCTCTGTAATGCTACGAGAATACTTCGGTTTGCCATTTCATTAAGCCCTTTGAATGTGATATGCTGTTTAAGGCTTTGAAGTGTATGGTCTAATAGGAGTTTGGCTATACACTCATCGGCAAACGAGTTGGAAACTACATTTACGCCTGTAAAGTCTAATGCAACACATTCGCCTTTTTCTATTAGCGGACGTATTTGTTCCCTGATTTTTGCACCCATATCGCGAGTACCGAAATCTGTGCCCAATGAGGAGAACTTAAATTCTGTGGTTCCTTTGCCAGTCCAAAGAGATTCTAAATCATCGGTCTCTACAAAAGACTCATTATATTGCTCGTCTGCATTAGTTCGATGATCTACAACCTCGTTAGGGTCAATCTCACGAGAGGTTGTTATTTCCATATAGACTATTGTGCCTTGCCAGAAACCATTCTCTATGATTTCTGTATTGCCATCCTTGAAAATGAGTTTGTGATTGCCAGAGTGGACTATGAAATTGATTCCAATATCCTTCATGAGACGTGATGTGGCATAAAGTCCGAAGCCCATACCCTTACCATCTGTTACTGAATCTTCAAGGCACATTTTTAATGCGTCTTCTTCCTTGATGTCATGATACTTTTCATTTTCTGCAAGAGAATCCCTTACTCCCATACCGTCGTCGGCAACAAGGATGCGTAGTCTCTCCTTTTCTGCATCAAAATGTGTTATGGCAGTTCCGAGAGGCTTTCCAGAATGGATATGCACATTGTCGAGAATCTCATAAAAGCAGTAGCTCATGGCTTGGAGCACACTCACTTCTATCTCGAAATGAGCTGTCAAGGTTTTGAGTACCTGCTGATAAACATCGTTCAGCGTATGTGCATCGAAGACATCTATTGAAACGTCCTCTGCCCCATGGAAGTATTGTTTTAGAAGAAAGGCAACATTCATAGTTTTATATGGTTAATAGGGTTTGGTTACGTCCTAATCAGATTCCTTCCTGCATCTATCCTTAGGAAGATGAACAGGAGGATGGTGAAGCCCCAGAGACTTGAGCCGCCATAGCTGAAGAAGGGTAGTGGAATGCCGATAACAGGCGTGAGACCGAGTACCATACCTACGTTTACGAAGACGTGGAATAAGAATATACTCAGTACGCAATAGCCATAGACTCGCCCGAACTTGAACGGTTGTCGTTCGGCTACGTGGATTAATCTTAGAATGAGTGCAAGGAACAATAGTAGTACGCCTGCAGAGCCTACAAAACCTTCTTCCTCGCCTACGGTACAGAAGATGAAGTCTGTGTCCTGTTCTGGCACGAACTTCAGCTTAGTCTGTGTGCCGTTGAGGAATCCCTTACCTTCAAGACCTCCTGAACCTATTGCAATCTCACTCTGATGCACGTTATATCCCGCACCTGCAAGGTCTTCCTCAAGTCCGAGAAGCACGTTAATACGCACTCGCTGGTGAGGCTGCATCACGTTGTTGAGCACATAGTCGGCTGAATAGAAGAACGCTATGCTTCCAACGGCAAACAAGGTGATAAAGAAATACTCTTTTATTCGCCATTCCAGTCCTGTGTAGATAAGATAGCCTATTACGAGGACGGAGAGAATGAGCTGTACCCAGACGATGTCGAAATGGATGACGTATTCAGAAAAGAGAATGGCGATAAGGGTTGTTCCGAGAGTGGTGTAGAGCACTATGAGAGCACGCTGTCGGTCGTGGCAGTAAATATCGACGAGGGCGGCTGTGAAGATATGCACCATCAGAAGTACGGAGAACTTGCCCACGGATGCTGGCATATCCCATAGCTGTACGTCGGCAAAGCGTATGCCGACTATGAAGTAGATGATAAGAGCCACGCCTGTAAACAGGAAACTGCCTGTCATGCCTTCGCGATAGAGCATCAGGAAGAAGGCTGAATAGACGAGTGCCGAACCTGTTTCCTTCTGCCCTATGATAAGGAGCATTGGGAAGACTATGATGCCACAGGCAATAGCGAGGTCGCGCCATTTGTTGAGGTCAAAGCCGTAGGTTGACATGAGTTTCGATATAGCTAATGCCGTGGCGAACTTGGCAAACTCGGCCGGCTGTATTCGTAATGGTCCCATGACGATCCACGATCGTGAACCCTTGATCTCGTGCGGATTGAATATCGTGGCGAAGAGCAATAGCATCATCAGGCCATAGATGACGTATGAGAAGGTATCGTAGAGGCGGTCGTCGGTCATAAGGATGACGAATCCAAGGCAGATACTTGTGCCGATCCACATAATCTGCATACCGCTACGTGTTGACATTGAGAAGATATCCTCATCGCCATAGTTATAGCTGGCACCACATACGCTAATCCATCCGAATACTAACAGTACCAGATAGATTGCGATTGTAACCCAATCGAGCGATGCAAGGATTCCTTGCTGATTTGTTTTACGTTGTGCCAAAGTCTTTCTTAATATTTACTATTTATCTATTTACTATTTACGATTTATGTACTATTTTTATTTAATTTACTATTTGTCCCCATTCTGCTATAAATAGTACATCTTCCAAATAGTAAATCAATAGTAAATAGTAAATCGTCAAATTGTAAATTATATTGTTATCTGTTCCTTGAACCGTATGCTATCCTCTTGTGCTGGAAAACAGATGCCATGCTTTCGGAGGATGGGGAGAGTTTGCCCGTGATGTACTGTTCCATCATCAGAGAGCCGATAGGAACACCATAGTCTGCACCAAAGCCGCCATTCTCAACATAAACGGCTATTGCTATCTTTGGGGCGTCCATAGGGGCAAATCCCATGAATACGGAGTGGTCCTGACCGCGGTTCTGAGCCGTACCAGTTTTACCGCATACTAAGTAATCGGATCTGTTGGCCGCCTTACACGTTCCTTTTATAACCGATGAACGCATACCAGCCACAACCCAGTCGTAGGAACTTCTGCTTGCCTTGGTGAAGTGTTTCACGGTAAAGGCAGAATCAAGAGCCTCGCCCCTTACCTTCTTCACCACGTGAGGCGTGATGTAGTAGCCGCGGTTGGCTATGGTAGCTCCGAGATTGGCTATTTGCAGAGGCGTTAGGTTGACCTCACCCTGTCCGATACTGATAGAGATAACCGTCAAGCCATTCCAAGAACCCTTATATGCGTTGTTGTAATAGTCGCCGTTAGGAATCAGACCACGTTTCTCGCCTGGAAGGTCAATACCGAGTTTGTATCCGAAGCCCATAGACACCATATAGTCGCGCCATACGTTCATCGCATCGTGGGCAGAGCGATATTTCTTTCTGTTACCTATCATGTAATACAATCCCCAACAGAAATACGCATTACATGAGGTGGAGAGGGCATCGACGATAGCAAGAGGAGATCCGTGTCCGTGACAACCTACGTGAAGTCCCTTGAACGAGAATCCGTGAGCACAAGAGAATGCCGTGCCTGGGGATATGATGCCTTCGGTCATGTAGGTGAGAGCCTGAGAGGTTTTAAAAGTAGAGCCTGGAGGATATTGTCCCATGATACTTCGGTTGAGAAGTGGCTTCCAGACGTTAGTGGATAGCATTCTGTGGTTCTTGCCTCGTTGTCGGCCAACCATGAGACGTGGGTCGTAGGTAGGGGAGGAAACCATGCAAAGCACCTCGCCTGTGGCTGGTTCGATAGCCACGATACTTCCAATCTTACCCTCAAGAAGACGTTCGCCAAGAGCCTGAAGTTTTATGTCGAGACTCAGGGTCAGGTCTTTTCCTGCTACTGGTCGGCTATCGTATTTGCCATCTTGATATTTGCCCTTGATTCGCCCGTGGGCATCGCGAAGGAGAATCTGCACACCCTTCTCGCCACGTAGCTGTTTTTCGTAATAACGCTCTATACCAAGTTTTCCGATGAAATCACCTGCCTGATAGTAGTCGTCGTTCTCAATGTCCGACTCAGAAACCTCTGCCACATCGCCAAGCACATGAGCCGCGTAGGGGTATTGATATTGTCGAATGCTACGTTGCTGTATGTAGAAGCCAGGGAATCGGAACAGTTTTTCGCGGAACACACTAAAATCTTGATTGGATAGCTGTGCCATGAACAACTGTTGGGTGAAGCGTGAATAGCCTGGGTTCTTGCTTCTGTCCTTGATGTCGTTCATTCTCTTAATAAAGTATGCCTTTGAGATACCCAAGGCCTGACAGAATTCGAGAGTGTCAAGACGATCCTTAGCCTCGTTCATCACCACCATGATGTCGTATGCAGGTTGGTTGTAAACGAGCAATTCGCCGTTACGGTCGGAGATAACACCACGTGAAGGGTATTCAATCTTCTTTAGAAAGGCATTAGAGTCGGCTGATTTACGGTAGTCGTCGCTCATAATCTGGAGTACGAACAATCGCACGGTATAGACTATGACTATAAACACAGCTATACCGCCTATGACGTATTTTCTATAATCCAGATCGTGCTTCATCCTATTTCCTTACTGAGTCGATCGCGATGATAATGATACAGGTGACTATCCAACTGCCGAGAATACACAGCAGCCATTGAAGCCAGTTGAAAAATGAGAATGCTTCTAAAGAGAACAATGTGAAACAGAATACGAACGTTAGAAGAAAAACGTATGTGGCATATTTCACAAAGCCCATATTCGCCATGCTCGGTGTGAAATCGTTGGAGTCATCCCTGTCAAGGTAGAGGTCGAGGACGTATGGCTGTATGAATGCCGTCAGGGTGAGGGCAAAAGCCGTCTCGCCCGGGGTGTTGCTGAACGAATCCAGTATCAGACCTAAGAAGAATGACAGTATGATGGAGAGCCAACGCTGGTGATTGCGTGGAAAGAGCAATACGAAATAAACGTAAACCAACGGAGTGGCTACGTTGAAGAGATGTATGTGATTCAGAATGAGTACCTGCACCAAGGTGAAGATTACCATCAATCCGATACGGCGAAGTAGGTCTATGCTCATCTTTTAAATTATAGGCCTCTCCCCCCGCCCTCCCCCATAGGGAGGGAGCCGATTCGGTTATGGAGGATCGGCAAACAAATTATTTTGATTGGTCTTTTCGCCTTCCGGCCCACTCCCTATGGGGGAGGGCGGGGGGAGAGGCCTATCTTATTTCTTTTCCAATGAATCCTGTGCTGCGCGAAGAATGTCAATTCTCTCCCTCATCTGCGAGTCGTCTATTACCCTGACATCACGAAGTCTGGAGAAGTCGGTTGAGAGTTCTACCATACAGCGATATGACAATCCGTCGGAAGAATTATATACGTGGATGATTTTGCCAATCTCGATACCTGGAGGGAATACGGATGAATAGCCACTTGTCACTACTTTGTCGTAAAGCTTGAAATGAGCGTGACGAGGCACCTCGTCCATGAAGGCTATGCGACTGTTTCCGCCAGTCCAGTGGAGATAACCGAAATATCCTCGGTTGCTGATAGCACAGCTTATGCTCGTGTTTGAGTTCAGGATAGGCATTACGACTGAGTAATGCTTGCCTGTCATGAAAACTATGCCTACCACGCCATAGCCACAAGCCACACCCATATCCTTGCGTACGCCATCGGTCTCGCCCTTGTCTATGGTGATGAGATTGTCGAGCTTGTCAATGGAGTTTGACACAACCTTTGCCGGTATGAGACTGAACTTCTTCATCAGTTCGTAGTTGTCGTGCTTCAGAAATGTAGAGTCACCGGTCTTTTCTGCTATCTGTGAGGATAGAGCCTGCACCTTCTGTTCAAGATACAGGTTACGACTTGTTAGTTGCTCATTGATATCAGTAAGAGAGAAGTATTGCTCCACTCCGGCATTTACCTCATATACCTTTCCGCTCACCACGTTTGCTGACGACATCCAGATGCTACCCTGATAGTTGTTGTAGGTGAAGAGTAGTACCAGACTGATTATCTCGCAAATGATGAATACAAACCAACTGATGTATCGAAGAATGAAATCAAATAGGTTGTTCAAAGTCTTGACTTGAAAATATTTTATATAACTAAAACGCAAAGACACAGAGGCGCAAAGTCAATAAGTATCTTTTATGGTAAGACATATTCTTTGCGGCTTTGCGTCTTTGCGTTTGTATGTATCGGCATCAACTTTATCTCATAAGGAATGAGAAGCGGTCGATGTTCTTAAGTGCTATGCCTGCACCCTTTGCCACGCTGTGCAACGGATCCTCTGCGATATGGAAAGGAATACCGATCTTGTTCTGCAGACGGGCATCAAGACCACGGAGCAGAGCACCACCACCGCTGAGGTAGATACCATTCTTCACGATGTCGGCATAAAGCTCTGGTGGAGTATTCTCAAGGGCAGAGAGAACGGCGTTCTCAATCTTTGCCACGGTCTTGTCGATACAGTGTGCAATCTCCTGATAGCATACTGGTACCTCCATAGGAAGTGCTGTGATACGGTTAGGACCATGCACGATGTAATCCTCTGGAGCCTCGTCGCCAAGGTCGGTAAGGGCAGAACCTACATGAATCTTGATACGCTCAGCCATACGCTCAGAAACCTTCACGTTGTGCTGACGTGCCATATACTCCTGAATGTCAGAGGTAAGCTCGTCACCAGCCACACGGATAGAGTTGTTGCTCACGATACCACCGAGAGAGATAACGGCAATCTCGGTAGAACCACCACCGATATCCACGATCATGTTACCCTCTGGAGCCTCTACATCCACACCGATACCGATGGCAGCGGCCATAGGCTCGAAGATGAGATATACGTCACGACCGTTAGCGTGCTCGGCAGAGTCGCGAACGGCACGAAGCTCAACCTCGGTAGAACCTGAAGGCACACCGATAACCATGCGCAGGGAAGGAGAGAAGAGATGACGGCCAGAGTGTACCATCTTGATCAGTCCGCGCATCATCTGCTCGCAGGCTGTGAAGTCTGCAATCACACCATCCTTCAGCGGACGGATAGTACGGATGTTATCGTGTGTCTTCTCGTACATGCTCTTGGCACGGTCACCTACGGCAATCATCTCGTTGGTGCGACGGTCAAGTGCCACTACTGATGGCTCATCAACCACAATCTTATCATTGCTGATAATGATGGTGTTGGCTGTGCCAAGGTCCATGGCTATTTCTTGTACAAAAGAGAAAAATCCCATTTTTGTTTATTTCAGATGTATTGAATTTACTATTTAACTATTTACTATTTACGATTTATGTGCTATTTTTATTTGATTTACTATTTCATTGGTCTTGGATTGACGAGAAATTGTACATCATCCAAATTGTAAATCAATAGTATATAGTAAATCGCCAAATAGTAAATTGATTCTTACTTTGTGCTCTCAAACCAAGCGTTGATAGCTGTATCGTAGTGGCTTGAAACACCGAATGCACGTGTAGCGAACTCGCGACGCTGGTCAAGTGTGGTAGCTGCGCCCTGCTTCTTCACGATGTCGAGAAGGATTGGGTACTCAGCCTTTGATGGGATGATAACCACGTCGTTGAAGTTCTTAGCTCCAGCACGGATGAGAGAGATACCGCCTATGTCGATCTTCTCGATGATGTCAGCCTGAGAAGCACCGCTTGCTACGGTCTGCTCGAATGGGTAGAGGTCAACGATTACGAGGTCGATCTCTGGAATCTCATACTTTGCCATCTGCTCCTTGTCACCCTCGTTATCACGACGGCCGAGAATGCCACCGAATACCTTTGGATGAAGAGTCTTCACGCGACCACCAAGAATGCTTGGATAAGTAGTGAGATCCTCAACAGCCTGGCACTCGTAGCCGAGTGACTCGATGAATGACTGGGTACCACCAGTAGAGAGGAACTTCACACCCTGGTTGTTCAATTCCTTAAGGAGCTCGTCAAGACCATCCTTGTGAAAGACTGATACAAGTGCAGTCTTAATCTTTTTTGTTTCTGCCATAATTATGTTATCTTAAATATTTTTGAATGTCGTAAGTCAAAAGTGCTTAAAGCACAATGTGCGTAGCATACTTGATACGGAAAATAGTGCGAAGCCATCTAACTAAGTAATTCGTAATTCTCAAAATGGCTGGCACATACTTACATTTTAGAGTGCAACGTGCATAGCATCCTCGCACTCTAAAAAAGTGCGTGTCTGCCATAAAAGGCTGGCGCACGTTTCCACTTTTAGAGTGCAAAGTTACTCATTTTTCTTCGAAAGAGAATAAAAATAGGAGCTTTTTTTCTTTTTTAATAATATTTAATTGATAATACTCATAGTTTATGATAAAAATTAGTATTTTTGCCTTCAAATAATTAACGTGCGTTAGCCGTTTAAATAATTACGAATTACAAATTACGAATTATTTGATTAGAAGGCTTAGCACTATTAGAACCAATTTTTTATGCGCGATGAGTGAAACTAAAGAAAAAACGTCAATGCAGGGCGCGGTTTCTTCCGAGCATCACCACCACCACCATCATCACCATCATCATCACGATGATAAAGATGAAGTCTATGTACCGCATCTTGAACGCCCCAAACGTGTGAAGCACGTCCGTTGGATGATCTGGGTCTTGGTACTCGTGCTTGTGATCCTGTTGGTTGACTTGTACATCTATTTTCTTAAATGACGATTCCTTGTATCTTCTCAGAAAGGGATGAATTATATTTCTCTTTCAGGATAGGAGAGGGATGTCGTTTTCTATTCGATTCCCCTCGAATTTTGTCAGCAAAACAGAGGGGAAAGTTCTCAATTGTTATCTTTTTTCCTCGTTTAACGACAAAAAACGGGGCATAGAAGAAAAAAAACATCGAAAAATTTGCAAGATTCAAAAATTATGCTTACCTTTGCACCCGCAATTCAGTTAAAGCAGCAATGCAATAACAGAAATTGAGTGTTGGCGGGATAGCTCAGTTGGTTAGAGCGTCGGATTCATAATCCGGAGGTCCCGGGATCGTAGCCCGGTCCCGCTACATTAAAAAAGTTAAGCAGTTACGAATTTCGTAGCTGCTTTTTTCTTGCTTTTTTTTAATGTTGCTGTCTGGTAAAATTGTAATGGGACAGTGGGATAAATACCATTAGCTATGCTTATTTTGTGTAGCCTTAATGGTAATTGAATTGTAGCATAATTGTGAGAAGAACAAATCCAAAAGCATAGGAA
>CACYXI010000096.1 GCA_902778265.1 uncultured Bacteroidales bacterium
TCATGCAGCTATCAACGCTGCGTGACGACAAAGTGTTAAATATATAGTTAAAAATAGAAATTTACTTGGAATTTAACATAGAATGCGGATTTGCAACGGTATTACTATAACTACCCTCTTGCATAAGAAAAAGCCTCTCAGAAGCGGTTTTTCAAGCGAAAAATGAGCTGTATGATTATAAACTCAAGTTTCGGAAGTTCTGAATTGCCTGGAAGGCAATTCCGAACTCCCGAAAATTGAGCTATAAAAATTAATGCGATATTAATGTGACATTCATGATAATTAATGTTTCCTCACAAAGTGAGACATATAATGTCGCATTAATATAACATTAATTTCTCATTAATTTTTCAAGGTATCAAAAAATCCCATCCGCTCTTATCGGGCGAATGGGATTTTATATTTAAGACAAAGAAGGGATTACTTGAGAGTAACCTTGATCATTGTCAGACTGTTAGCAGGAACGTCGATAGTCATCTTCTTCTTAGCCTCCATAGTGTCCTTCTTAGGCTCTACTGGATGGCGATCGTAGTTGTTCTCCATATCTGGGTTGCCAGAGATGACTGTACGCTCTGCAGTAGCCTCTATGTTACCGAAACGAGAGAGGTCGATAGTAGCCTTACGGCCAAAGATACCACAGTTACATACCTTTACATATACCTCACCCTTCTCATCGTTGAGAATAACTGACTGACCAATGAGACTATTGTCGCCCTTGTCGAACTTGACGCAGTTGCCATAGAAGTACTTACCTGCTGACTGACCAAACATCTGCTGAACATAGTAGCTGCATGTAAGGAATGGCTTCTCGTTGTCGAAGTAGATAAGGTCTGGGTTCCAGTTGGTGTTGTTCTTATAGGCAAAGAGAGGTGCGTATGAAGTCATGCAGACAATATCACCATTTCTCTCTACATGAAGCAGATACAGAGCCTCTGCAAGTGCATCGCCAAGCTGGTTGCCGTGTGATCTCTCCTGAACAGAGTACTCACCAAGATACACCTTTGTCTTGCGGTTGCGTGGGTATGAATCATACTGACGGCTCTGGAGGAACATCTGGCGTGAGTCATAGTAGTGCTCGTCAATGATGTCGAGACCAATCTCCTCTGCAAGCTTCCAAGAGTTATCATAGTCAGGGTTACCCTTGTGTGAACCAGGACCAGCTGTACCTACGATGATGATGTTAGGATATGCCTTACGTATCTTATTATAAATGAACTTGAAACGCTCTGCAAACTCTGGAGTGATCTTTTCCTCGTTACCGATACCGATATACTTGAGGTTGAAAGGTTCTGGGTGACCAGCCTCTGCACGTACCTTACCCCACTTTGTAGAAGCATCGCCGTTAGCCCACTCGATGAGGTCGAGAGCATCCTGTGCCCAGCGATCCATGTCTTCCATTGGCCAAGGCTCCTGAGCCTGATTCTTCATGCCCCAGCCGCCGTTTACGCCCTGACAGCTTACACCGCATGGGAGAATTGGCACTGGCTCCATCTTCATATCCTCACAGAGCTGGAAATACTCAAAGTAACCCAAGCCCATTGACTGGAGGTAGCCCCATGTATTCTTGAGAGCCTTACGCTGCTCCTTTGGTCCTACGGTATTCTTCCAGTGGTATGTGTTCCAGAAACCGTCGCCACCACCGTGAACTACACAACCGCCTGGGAAACGCATGAACTTTGGATGGAGAGCCTCGAGAGCCTCTGCAAGATCCTTACGAAGTCCGTGACCGTGATAAGTGTCCTGTGGCATGAGAGAAACCATATCCACGTCGAGCTCACCCTTGTCGAGAAGGAGAATCTGGAGGTTAGCATCCTTGCAATCCTCTGATGCTGTGAGGGTAGCAGTATATTTCTTCCATGCACCACCATCGGTAGTAATCTCTGTTTCAGCGAGAACCTTCTTGTCCTTGTTTGTAAGTACCACCCTCACCTTCTTTGCATTGCCTTCAACGCTACGGAAGAAAACAGAGAAGTCGTACTTTGCACCTGCCTTGATGTTCATGCCGAAGAAACCGTCGTTCTGCATACCAACGCCTGTCCAGCCATCGAAGTCATAGTAATGACCGATACGCTCTGCGTGGATTCGCATGTAGGTAGGGTTGTTAGGATGAACAGTGTTATCCATACGAGGCTCGATGTAACCGGCAGAATGTCCCGGACGGAGGAATCGCCAGTTAGTGCCAGGTCCCCAGCCGTCGCGCTGAGCCGGACTGTATTCGAAGCTTCCATTCTGAACGAGGTCGGCATAGAGTCCGCCGTCAGCAGAGAAGCTGATATCCTCGAAGAATATACCAATAAGATTATCACTGATCACCTTACCACCTGAAGGTGCCTTGACTGACTTCGCACTCAGGCCGAGGCATGAGGAGAGAAGCAGTGCTCCAATAAATGCTTTTTTTGTCATTTCTTAGGTTATTGTTATTGAATAATATTATTCTACCTTAAAGTACCAACGACAAAGATAATGCTTTTTTTTCGATTACACAAGTTTTAATGGGAAAATGTTATATCTTTATAAGATTTTGTTATAAATAGCATAAATTAGGCGGTTTCAACGGAGTAAGCCCGATGAGCGTTACATTTACACTCGTTTTTCCGTATTGTTAATTAAATTTACAAATATGGTACATTTCAGTTGTTTTATATTTGTAAACCAACTTTTCAATTGTTCCAAAAAAATGCGCATTAATACCATTATATAAAAATAATTTGTCTATTATTTTTCTAAAAACCCAAAAGTTTGTACCTTTGCAGCAGGAAATTAACGGTAAAACCGAAAATCGAACCAAGAAATTATACCATTGGAAAGGTGCTTGTTTGCGCACACAAAAAGCATTAGCAACAATGACTACTAAAACGTGTACTTCAAAGCACTACTAAATTAGATTAAAGTACGGATAATTTAAAGAACGGTAATAATTAACATTGCGGGGAACGACTGAAAACCACGGGGGTTAATTTTAGACGGACTTGTATTATACGGATAATAAATAATCAATATGATGGTAATTATAATGTAATATTAAGTAAAGAAAGTCAAGTATGAAGAGATTTTTAAAACTAAATGTGTTAGCACTTGTTGCGCTGCTATTCCTTGGAGTAGCAGATGCATGGGGTCTTGGCATTAAGAAGAATGTTGCTCTAAATTTTAGAGCAGAGGGAGATAAAGGCAGTTGGAATGCTGGGGACAAGCAGATGACTTGGACGGACAGCAGCTATAATCTGCTTTTCCTTACAGATTGGTATGACTGCGATTTGTCACAATATGACAAAATGGTAATCAGCACATCTACAGTTTCAACTGGTGGAAGGAAACCTAAAACATTAGATGCCAATTATCGAGTTCTCATTACAATTGATGAGAAGAACTATACATGTACTTTGACAGGTGGTGGAGAGCAGATTATCAATATCAAGACAGACTTTAAGGATAAGGATGGTAACACACCACAGATGATCCAAACAGGTGATCCATTTAGTACTGTACAATCAATTAGAATTGGAGGTAATAGTGGAAGTGGAACTATAAAGATTAACTCTATCTATTTCCATAAGCCTTTAAGTTGGGATCGTAAGGGTAGAATCAAATTCTGTGCTCAGGATTTCAACCTTGGAGATGGTGTATCTCTCAACGATGGTACATTTACTTTCAATGGACAATATAATGGTATTTATCTTGAATTTGATGATGAAGGTCTTTCTGCATCAACGATTGACAATATTACCGAGAATAAATCAGATAATATAAATCCATACCAGTGTTTTGAAAATGGTAAAACAGTCCATTATAGTTTTAACGCTGCACAAAATGCAAATTTAAATATAAAAATATTTAGAATTTGTGCCAACAATGGAGGTACCATGACTTTCAACTCTGTTACCTTCACAAGAAAGAAGACCAAGTTCGTTGTAACTCAGAATCGTCTTTACTTTGAGGACTTTGAGGATCTAACCCAAGCCTCATTACATGATGAGACAGAAGCACCAGCTGCAAATGCTCGTCCTACTAATGAACAGGTAGGTAAATACTATCTCTATGGCGGAAGAGGTAAGATTCTCAAGGATCCTACTTTCAACAACTATTATCAGAACCTTGCTGATGCAGATGAATATACCAAGAGTCTTTCTGAGAACTTCCTTCGTTATATTTTCACTGATGCAGAGAGAAGTGCAAATGAAAAAGCTTTTAAGGCATCAGGCGAGGCAACTGTTGGTTTCTGGGTAAATGGTCAGGTTGCTGTTGACTATGAGCTTCCTTTGGAGCGTGGTTCTATGTTCTGTATCTTCAGTAACGACTGTTTCGCAAAGGCTGATGCTGGAAATATACGACCAAAAGACAGACCTCGTTTCATGTTCGACCTCTCCTGCAATGGTTGGGTATATTCTTATATGCCAAACACCAAGGTACTTAATGGTGATAAAGACACCGTTGATGTTGGTAATAACTATTTCTTCTATGGTGAGAAAATAGCAAACTCAGGAGTAAAAAATCCATTGGGAAGTCTTTTTAGCAAAAATAATTACGCTAACACTCTTGACCAGAGTCAGCATAAGTTCTATGATGACAAGAAGTGGCACTACGTGACATACGTAATGGATAAACAGTTTACACGTGTTAAGATTTATCTTGACGGTGTTCTTACTGGTACTGTTGAAGATGTCACTAAACTTCCTAATACAAATCACTCTGAATGCGAGTTCTCTGGTGATAATGACTATATAGGTCGTACTCTTTATCTCCGTAACATAGTTCTTGGTGGCTTGACTCCTCATGGTCTTTTCTATGACCAGCAGTATTATTCTGATGCAGCTCTTGCATACGATGACATCTCTCTCTATGGAGTAGCTCTTTCTCAGGATCAGATTTTCTCTATCATTGATCAGAAGAATTATAATCCTACTGAGTGGCACTATGGTGACAGCTTCGAGGAATATAACGCTATTAAGGGCGGCGAAGAGGAGCCAAATGACATCTCTGGCTTGGGTGTAAACAACCCTAATTTCGATGATAATACAGGTTATCTTATCGTAAATAGAGGTACAACACTCACTATTCCAAATGTTCCAATGAACTATTATGTTCGTGTGGAGTATGAAGCAACTGCAGGTCCAAATGCGATTAGTCAAAAAACCTCTGGAGGAAATGATTTTGAATTCGTTGGTCGTCGTGAGGTATCAAATAAGACTTACTATGTATATACATACAAGGCAAATAAAGCTGGTACATATCAGTTGACAATTAGCCAAAACATCAAAGTTCGCTCTATTGTCATCACTCCTTACCAGTATGCTGAGTTGAAATATGGCAACTGGGGTAATACCCAACATACAGTTTTCAATGCGCTTAACCCTAAATATGTTACTTTCAACGTAAAGGGTACTAACACATTCTATGATGAGAATAATAAGCTAATAGATAATGTGAAAGCTGCGCTTCCTGATCTATCTCTATTAATTGATGGTAGGTTTGAGAAAAGAAATGTAAAATATGAGAATATCGAGGATTATAATGTAAAAGTTAATCCATCTCGATATATCAAGTACACAAGTACAGCTCCTCACGTTGCCCACATTGACCAGGATGGTAATATCACAATGACAGGTATTGCAGGTAATACTACCATTATTGCAGAACTTATAAGTGATAACCTCTACAATGGTTCAGAGGTTGCAGATTCTTTCGAGATCATCATCAAGAAGGAAGAAAATACAATTAGACTGGCCAATAATAAGGTTTTGGAGGTAAACGAAAAGTTACCTGGTGCAAACAGCAAAAAGAACCTCGATAACATCACAATGACTGTTGGTGGTTGGTATCATACTCCTAATTACAAGGATAATGGAAATGATGTCGAGGATAGTTGGGATGCAGCTGTAACCTTTGAGGGACCTGTAAAGAAATCAGAGGAAATTCTCGATGAATTCGACCAGTACTCTCTCGGCAAATACGTAGCAAAGAGCGAAAGCTACGGAAACGACGATGGTGACTTCCATGCAGAAAATGAATTTGCAGACAACGTAACTCCTTGGACTCTCCCTTGTCGTGGTGCATACGTTAAGTTTGAACCTGTAAAGCCTGGTATCGTCACAATGTACCTTCTTCAGGAGGGTAATCTTGATGATGTTATCGTAGATGAGAAAGGCAACAAACGTTCATCACACGTTTACTGGCGTCCTGTTTACATAACAGATGAGACAGGTAAGGTTGTTGATTTCGTACAGACTGCAACAAACGGTCGTATCACATACAATGACAACTTCTTCATTGGAGATAAGCGCCGTGCTCAGTTCATTGAAGGTATCGAGGCAACATACAACGATAACAAAACTTTGAGACAGGATCTTATCAATTTCAAAGAAAATGATTACAATAAGTTCCGTACTCTCGTTGATAACTGGGCTAACGCAGGCTGGAGACAGAAGGTAATTCCTACAGGTGACGGTGGTTACATGGTAATGTCAAAGGCAATCGTACGCTATACATTCAATGTACATCCAGGTAAGACATACTACCTGTTCTCAAATCAAAAGCAGATTGCAATCTCTGGTTTCAACTTCGAGGAAGGTCGTCTGCTTGATACAGAGACAGCAAACTATGAGACAGCTCCTGTACGCGACGTAGAAGAAGGTAGTGCTCTCAACTTTACTGATGTTCTCGGTGACCAACAGCCAGCCATCCCAACAGGTGGAGATGATGTCACAACAGTTACCTACCAGCGTAACTTCTCTCAGGGCAAGTGGTCATCAATCTGTCTTCCATTCAGTATGAACAACAGACAGTTGCGTGAGCAGTTCGGTGAAAACACATCAGTTGTACTTCTCAAGAGCATCCACGATGATGGTAAGATTGAGTTGATCTGGCACGTTAATCAGGACATTATCGCCGGCTATCCTTACTTCATTCTTCCAAGAGGTGAACTGAAGAACGATAACGTTACAAACTCAACAATCACCAAGATCTCTGTTGATGCTTACTTCAATAGCGCAATCAATAAGGAGAAGCCACTGATCTCTATCGGTTCTAATGGTGCTACATTCAACTGGCAGGGTTCATACAATGGTGAGTGCTATAAGGCTGACTATCCTTACGTATTCGAAGGAAACTTCGCTAAGGAGGAACTTCCAGCAGGCTCTTATGTAATGAGCAACGATGGTGCTCTTACAAAGACAAAGAAGAATGTAACAGCTAAGCCATTCCGTGCATATCTGAAGTATCAGGGTTCTGACGCAGCAAATGCTAAACCTCTGTACACAACAGTAAACTGGCAGAACGATGATGAGACAACAACATCAATAGATGACATCATGTTCCAGAACGGAATACTTACAGAATCAACTGACGTTTATAGCATTGACGGTACGGTTATCCGTCATGATGTACAGAATCTATCAGATCTCTCAAAGGGCGTTTACATCGTCAATGGTAAAAAGTTTGTAGTAAAATAACATTTGTATAAAGATACATACATGAAAAAGAATTATACATCCCCTGTCTGTGAGGTTATCCTCACAGACCAGGAGGAACTCTTAGCATCAACTGTTATCGTTTCTACAGGAGATAGTGGAGGTCACAACGATGTTGACCCAGGTGATACTCCTCCAATAGGAGGCGGCGACATTGATGATCCAGATGATTTCGCCAAAGGCGGCTTGGTTTGGGATAACACTATTTTTGATTAATACACCGATGATGGCGTTGCGATAACGCCTAAAGAGAAATATCTCTCTTTACTTGAAAATTACATATCTTTTTTGTATGTTCTTCGATTTTCCCTTAAACAGGAAATGAGAAGAACATACTTTTTTATGTCGGATTATGAGAAACAAGCAAGTGCCAACGCTGTGACATAACAGTTTCTCTGCTAATTCTCTGCTACAGTAGCAGAGAATTAGCAGAGAAATAGCAGAGCCAAAGCAGAGGATTAACGAAAGTGTAGCAGAGAAATGAAGGGATTTACTTCTTTCCCACTACTCCAACAAAAATCGTGTTTATCAGGAATTCTTCTTTTGTCATTAGGCAATAGCCTTTCATACCCCACTCTTCTCCCCATGAATTCTTGCAAATAAAGCGCGTGTCGCCTTGTTTCGTCTTTGTCAGGCCTACTATAGCCATAGCATGTTGATCGGTGGTCTGGAAGCGTTCTAAGGCACGTTGGCGAAGTATTGCGATGTCACCGTCAATAGAGGGTTCCCTTTTGCGTGGCATCTGACCCTCCCAATATACAGGATGATGGTTTTCCAGGGCATTTATGACCTGAGAATACATATCATTAACAGGCACATTCATAACAGCATGACGACGGTGGTTGTCGGGCACTTCAAGCACGAATGGCTCGCCGTATGGATGATGAGTATAGGATGTCAGCCATTTGAATGTAATGCCATAAAGCAGGCTCTCTCCAAACTGCTTAGGGGTATAGTGCGCGCTATATAGATAGAATCCATTTCTGAGGTTATGCGGAATGAATGGCAGAGCCTCATCAACCTCATTGTTCAGTCTTTCCAAGCCCATACGGTTATTGATGGCTATCTCCACCTTCTGACGGACAATCCTTTCCAACGCCTTACTGTTGAGGTCATCAGGACAGTAGGTGCTCCATTGCACCATACCATATTTCTTCAATAAACGCTCTGCATCTGGTCCAATGCCCCTTACACTTACTGGCATAGCACCCTGCGACAGATAACTCTCAGAAGCCTGTTCTAATAGCAGATTCCTAACCAACCATATAGGCGACAGGTTCATAGAATCTCTAAAGTTCTCTATGCGTTCTGTCTCTATACAGGCAAGATAGGCATATATCCAACAAGCCTCCACCTTTCCTTGATCCTTGACAGGGGTGGTTGCTAGTGTGCCTTTTATCATTGACAATTTCCCTTTTTCCTCCCGTTGGGTACAGGTGGAAAAAAGCAAGGATGCCATTATTATTATGAATAAGGATCTTACCATATATATATTAATGAAAAATGAAAAATTATAAAATGAAAAATACAAGTTACGTTTTTCACTTAAACAGGTAATCTGTATTTTTCACTTTTCATTTATAATTTTATTTTATCATCTCCAACAACTCCTTACCCGTTATCTTACCGCTCATATCAGTACCTTCAAGGATATTCTCCGCGAGATCACGTTTCTGCTCGTGAAGTCGCTTGATCTTCTCCTCAATAGTGCCTGAAGACAAGAAGTGATAAACGGTAACGGCATTATGCTGTCCCATACGGTGAGCACGGTCGGTTGCCTGTTGCTCAATGGCAGGATTCCACCAAGGATCAAGGTGGAATACATAGTTGGCGCGTGTAAGGTTGAGACCTAAGCCACCAGCCTTGAGCGAGATGATGAACACTGGACATTCGCCATTCTGGAACTTCTCCACAAGTTTCTGACGCTCCTTCACAGACACCGTACCATCAATATACAGATAAGGTATTCCTGCCTTATCAAGTTCTTTCTGTACAATGGCAAGGAATGAGGTGAACTGACTGAATACAAGTGCAGCATCACCACTCTCAATGATAGGCTCAAGAGCCTCTATAAGAGCCTCTATCTTTGAGCACTTACCCTTCCAGTTCTTCTCCACAAGCTGTGCAGCACAAGAAGCCTGACGCAAGCGTGTGATCTCTGCAAGGGCATTGATAGAAACCTTTTCGGAGTTCTCTGCCTCAAGCATCTGCTGAGCATTCTCACGGATAATCTCATAAACTGCCATTTCCTCTGGAGAGAGATCAACAGTTTGGTATATCTCCGTCTTTTCTGGAAGCTCATCAAGCACTTTCTCCTTCGTTCTACGGAGCATGAAAGGATGCACAATACGGTCAAGCTGCTGCTGACGTTCCTTATCCTTTGCCACCTCAATAGGCCCTATGAAACGTCGTGAGAAGTCCTCATAGCTACCAAGAAGTCCTGGATTGACAAACTGGAAGAGATTCCAAAGTTCGCCAAGGTGATTCTGCACAGGAGTACCCGTAAGCATTACGCGATACTTAGTCTTTAGCTGCATGGCAACACCAGAAGTCTTTGCTCCACGATTCTTTATCACGTGAGCCTCATCGAGTACGGCAGTAGTCCATTCCTTCTGCGTTATCTCGGTCTTTACTGAGAGAAGCAAGCCGTATGTACATATCACAACATCACCAGCCTTAGCCTCTGAGATAAAGGTAGAACGATTATTGATGAAGTTAAGGATAGAGACATTAAGAGAAGGTGCAAACCTTTCAATCTCCGTCTTCCAGTTAGGTGCTACTGAAGCAGGTGCAATGACAAGGGCAGGGCCTTCGTTTGCCTTAAAGAGCAGATAAGCGATGGTCTGCACGGTCTTACCAAGTCCCATGTCATCGGCAAGCAATGCTCCCGCACCCCATGAGTTAAGACGGGCAATCCATTGATATCCCTCCACCTGATAGCCACGAAGGGTAGCGTTGAGAGTCTTTGGTATTTCTGGCTTATATTCGCTTGAGTCAAGGATTCTCTTTCTTGTCTCTATAAGTTCAGGATCAACCTCCAGTTGAAGCTCACCATCCACCATGCTTGTATCAAGCAAGGCAGCAGAGAAAGCCGACATCTGCAAACGGCCACGCTGACGAGAGGCAAGGGCATCAAGTCCCATGAGCTGACGATGCAGTCGCTCACTCAATGCTATATACTCGCCCTCACCAAGTCTGATGAAGCGGTTACGGCTCTGACCAATAAGGTCGAGAAGGTCTGCAACAGAGATTTTCGTATTTTCATCCAACTGTACAGTTCCTTCCATCTCGAACCATCCGTTCTTGTTCTTCTTCAAGGAAGCACTCCATTGAGAGGCTGTAGAACGCTTGTTGAGTCTTAGCTTATGACCTTCTGGCCACTCCACGGCATACGGACAGTTCTCGCCTTGCTCTCGGATGAAATCAAGGATAGGGAGAAGTCCGAAGGCATCCACCTGAAAGGTCTTTTCTGGTGGCAGAGTTCCCTCAACACCATTCACAAGATTATAATAGTTGGAACGTTCTTTCTCAAGATCTCGCTCCACGCAGACACGTGTAGCACCTGAAATATCGAATATCACCGAACTACCCTCACCTGGAACACATTGTGCCCTACCATTGGCAAGCGGACGACAGAAGATACTTACGATATAAGCCTCCTTGCCTTGTGGACGCATCTGAAGTGTGATGTCTGATGTTCCTTTGACGGTCTCAAGCGTAGAACCACCTTTTATAAGAGAAGAGTGAACCTCAACCTTACCACGAAGACTTTCAAGGAAGCGTGAAAGCGTTTCCTCTGCATCAAGAGGGAACTTACCAAGATCGAGCAACTGACTAAAGTAAGGTCGTAGCTCTGGTGTCATTCTAAGATAGTTGATGCTCGAAGCACCACGAGAGACTATCACATAGTCCTTATCCACCTGTTCTTCTGGTACATTACTCTTGATTGTAAACTCAGTATCTGAACGCTCTATTACAAGATATGGCATTTCCTCAGAAACAGTAACAAGAGAATAAGGTGCCCAACGACCAACATACAGTCTGGAATGTGAGGTCATCTCAGGAAGCACATTGGCAAGACTCACATAATAAAGGGAAGTCTTAGCACCATAGCGCTCACGATTACGAATACGGATATCCTCTGGATCCATGTTCTCGTCAGACATAGCCATAAATGTGGCATAGCTAACAGCCTTTCCTGCACTCCATCCACCCGACTTCAAGATCTGCTGCTGACGTACCTCACAAACATTATCATCAACGCTGTGCATGAAATATGCCAGACGTTCCTGTTGCTCTGCATCCTTTATTTGCTCAGTCTTATTTGCAGCCAACGATTCAAGCACATATTCCCATTGCTGCTTTACATAGATTGATGTCAGAAGATGATTCTCATAGAAAGACTTCTCAGCAGACTTGTGCTCTTTTTCACTTAATGGCAGGTATTTCTCATTGTCATATCTGATACATAGCCACTGAGGAGAGTTCTTCTCTATACCATCCTCAGTAATGATATTCGTTCTGCCAAGATAGTTGACAAGAAGCACCATAAGCTGCTTTGAAAGCTTGTCTGCAGAAGGGAAGAGAAGTCGTATGTCGGTTACATATCCTTTCCTATTAGTAAAAGCGCAAGCCAAAGCCCATGCAGCCTTTACGGATTCCTCCTTCGTCTTCTCATTACGACGGATGAAGTTAGCAATCATACTCTCACCATTAGCCGTACCCTCACGTTTGCAGCAGATGATGTAAAGGAAGTTTGCAATGCTTGTCGGCAGATTAGTGCTTGCTATCGTCTTTGAAGCCTTTGTGTTGTAGATTACCTGTGCCTTACGGAATTCCTTCAGAGCATCAGAATATTGTCCCTTGAAAGTGAGAATCACGGCTTGCAACAGATGAGCATCGCACAATGGTTTGTCAGTTATGTGCTTTGGTTTCTTTCCCTCTGCAAGATAGGCATAGAGATAAATGGCATAAAGTACCTCATCACGTCTTAAATCCGTGGAATAGGTTCGAGCCTCAGCAAGCGTTGTTATGCGCTTGCTCTCAATAAACATCTCGCCCTGATAGCATAGATTGAGAACGTTTTTCACGAGTTCCACAAAACTTGCCTCTGTGATATGCGACAACAGAGCCATATACTTATCATCATTAATGATAGGTTGCAGATATGCGACATCAGCACCAAAGATGATAGAAGCCTCTGATGTGTTACGATAGTTACTGCGGATATACTCGCATAATGCTATCTGGATAGGTTTCTGGTTCATCTGAAAGTATTTGAATACTTCGCACAGAACCTTTAATATGCTGTTTCCCTCGTCAGTATCATATAGCCATTCCAATACCTTCACCATCACATTTGGTGAGATACGATACATCAGCTCACGATACGTAAAATTATATGCCCCACGCTCCAATAAGTTCTTGTTTACAAGTTGCAAGTGGAGGCTTCCCCCCACAAACGCCTTGTCAACCTTAGATATGCGTGCAACGATATCTGCAGGCAGGATTCCATCCGTGTCCTGAGTAGCAAAATAACCGAGTAAAAGTTTTTCTGAGTAAGAAAGTCCCTCTAACATTCTTTTTAAAAATGAAATTATTAAATGAAAAATGAAAGTTGTATTTTATGATTTTCCATTTTTAATTTTTCATTTTCCATGCCAGAGCGTATGCCTTTACCTGTTTTACCATAGCAAGAAGACCATTAGAGCGTGTTGGTGAAAGGTGATCCTTCAGACCTATTGCTTCTATGAAATAGAGATCTGCATCAAGTATCTCCTGTGGCTTATGTCCGCTGATTACACGTATCAAAAGTGCAATGATACCCTTCACGATCAGGGCATCACTTTCTGCTGAGAATACGAGATTTCCCTCAGCATCACGGTCACACTGAAGCCATACACGAGACTGACAGCCGTCGATAAGGTTCTGCTCAGTCTTGTATTTCTCATCAAGAGGCTCTTGCTCATTACCTAAGTCAATGAGCAACTGATACTTATCCATCCAGTCATCAAACGCGCTGAACTCTTCTATTACCTCGTCTTGTATATCGTTTATAGTCATATCTTAAATGAAAAATTATAAAATGAAAAATAAAAATACAAGACCCTCTAAATCCCCCTTAAAGGGGGACTTTTAGCACACCGGCTCCCTCCCTAAGGGGGAGGGCGGGGGGATAGGCCTTATTTTACTTTCTCCAAAATAAACAGCTTATCACTTGGTCTTACCTTATCAGGAACGGCGATGCTAATTCTCCATCCCTTCTTTGCTGTCTGAACAGGTTTTAGGTCATAACGTATCTCATTGCAGTCAAGATACATGGCACCAGTCGTAGGACCTGTGATAAGCAACTTATCTCCAACCTTTATCTCATGAGCCTCAACCTGAAACTCTGCAACGCCAATCTTTGAGAAGTATTTTATCGTTTTTGCACAATATACTTTCTTTTCCGTTGCCTTAGAGCCGTATGAGTCGTTCCACTCTCCAAGTGTCTGTCCCTGATAATATCCATCCCAGAAACCACGGTTGAAGACACGAGCAAGACGCTCGTCCCATGCATCCTTGGCTGATTCTGTAAAGAGTTTCTCCTCATCCTGTGAAACTTCCGCATCATGAAGAACGGCATTAATAGCCTCACGATAGCAACGAACAACGGTATCTACATACTCAGGACCACGTGCACGTCCTTCAATCTTGAACACACGCACACCAGCATTCATCATCTTGTCTATGAAACGGATCGTCTTCAGGTCCTTTGGTGACATGATATACTTGTTGTCAACAAGCAGTTCGTTGCCTGTCTCAGCATCAGTTACATCATATTTTCTACGGCAAATCTGAACACATTCTCCACGATTAGCAGAACGACCTGCATTGTGAAGTGAGAGATAGCACTTGCCAGAAATAGCCATACACAAAGCTCCATGACAGAACATCTCTATGCGTATTGGCTCACCAGAAGGCCCGCAGATATTCTCCTTTACAGCCTGCTCATGAATAGCCTTCACCTGATCCATACGAAGCTCACGTGCAAGAACCACTACATCAGCAAACTGAGCATAGAAACGCAATGCTTCTATATTGGAGATATTGAGCTGTGTAGAGAGGTGAACTTCCTGACCAACCTTTCGGCAATAGGTCATCACAGCTACGTCAGACGCAATAACGGCACTAATACCTGCCTCCTTGGCTGCATCTATTATCTCGTGCATCTGATCTATATCCTCACCATAAATGATAGTATTCACGGTAAGATACGTCTTTATGCCCTTTGCATCACACGTAGCAGCTATTTCACGAAGGTCTTCTATCGTGAATGTAGATGCGGAATGAGCACGCATATTTAGCTTCTCAATGCCGAAGTAGATTGAATCTGCTCCGGCATTGATTGCAGCAGCAAGTGACTCGCGAGAGCCAACAGGCGCCATTATCTCATATAGTTCATAATTCATAGTTCATAGTTCATAG
>CACYXI010000097.1 GCA_902778265.1 uncultured Bacteroidales bacterium
GGGTAGGTATCTTAGTGTGTGTGTAAAAAAAATATGTAACCATGTAACCTGTGTAACTCGTTTCAAAGTCATTGCTTTAGGTTGAATTGTATAACTTGTTGTCTGTCTGAGATATACATTGTTTAGAACTGCTCTAAAACGGTAAAAAACGATAGCTACACACAAAAACATGTAAACCCACGTTTCGAGAGTAAGGGCAGTAAGTCTGAAAACTAATAGGTCGTTGGCAGGAAGCTTAAAAAGTGCGTAACAAAAACATTACCAGTTAGTTGCAAGGCTCTGACGCTTTTTGTGAACGAATTCACGAGAAATATTTGGTCGTGTGGCTTTTTATGCTTACCTTTGCACCAGGTTAAGTGAAGAACGAAGAGTGAAGAGTGATGAATTTAGGTCACGCTTTCCAATCAAAGGCCACGAAAGGAAAGACGACTCAGGTTCGCTTCTAATCCGCTTCTAATTCGCTTCTAATCCCATTCAAATCCCTTCCTTTGAATGGGAGACGATGGAGATGATGACGAATTGCTGTGGGAATCTGAACGCAGAGGCGCTAAGACACAGAGAAAAGTAAGTGAAAAATGAAAAGTGAAAAATGCTCTGCGACTTGGCGCCTTTGCGTTTATAATCACACAGAGGCATAGAGGATGTGCGCCGAAGGTGCGTCACCTAATAGGGCGGTGCGCAAGCGCCGTTGATACGGAATGAGTTAATTTAATGAGCGCCGTAGGTGCGACACCTAATGTATGATAGGTGTCGGTCCTTCAGACCTCATTACCCTATAACAATCTATATATCCAGGGCTTACGCCCTTCGCTATTAGGTGACGGGCTTTCAGCCCTCGCAGGATGAGAATTGTTCAAACGAAGAGGTGCTAAGACACAGAGGGAAAATAAATGAAAAGTGAAAAGTGAAAAATGCTTTGCGACTTGGTGGCTTTGCGTTTTTTCATCACACAGAGGCACAGAGACACAGAGGAAAATACCCTTGCGATTGTTGAAAATTAATGCGACATTAACGTGAAATTCATGGTAATTAATGTTATTCACGTAGTGAGACATATAATATCGCACAAATATCACATTAATTTCTTTTCATCATGTAGAAACCAGAGATAATAACTTTGCGACTTGGCGCCTTTGCGTTTGGCATCACACAGAGGCACAGAGATACAGAGAAAAAACTTCGCGACTTTGCGTTCGGAAAAATGGGAGAGGTCAGCGTTCTTTGACATACATGTTTCTTCGGTACCCACGGCGTTCAAAGACTGTTTTTAGCGAAAAGCCGTCTTTCTGCATGAGGTGGTTACTGATGTTATCTGGATGGGCGGTAGCAAGAATGAAGTCAAGGTCGAGAGTTGGGATGATGTCCTTGAGTGCTGCCCATAGCTCGTTCATCAATCCTGTTCTGCGGAGGTTGGGACTCACCATCGCCTCGCCAATCTCAGCTCCTCTTAGCGAATGGAAATGCTCTGGCAAAACATCGGCATAGTCGCGAATGTCATGAAACAAGCCAAGGGTTGCAACGAGTCGGTCGTCAACGAATGCACCTAAAACGATGTCTTCGCTATCGTCACGAAACGTTACGTTGGCTTCTTCCTTGGTCATCGGAATGAGCCAATCCTTGTTTGGTAATACTTCAACCACAGCCTTGGATAGTTTGAAGAAAGCCTCTCTGTCAGAAGCGTTTAGTTTTCTTATATTCATGTTTTGCTTTTGAAATTAAATTATGGTCAACAGTTCGATGAATTGGTAAATATAGGCAACAAGTTGCTTTTAACTGACAATAATTCCCAATCTACGCAATCTTTTACCATAAATTAATTTTTTATTGGGTAAAGATTGGGTAAGATTGGTGATTTTTGTCAGTTAAAGCACCAAAGGTGCGCATTGGGCGAATAAACTTGCAGAAATTAATCATCGCTAAAGACCGACAAAATAGCTTTTGAGTGATTCGATATAGTTACGCATAGCCTCGCGACCGCAATCAGTCATACTACAGAATGTGCGGGTCTTAACACCAACGGGAACCTTCTCCACGGCTATGTATCCGGCAGAAGAGAGCTTGTCTATCTGCACGCTAAGATTGCCAGCCGTAGCCTCTGTCTTCTCCTTCAGAAAGACGAAATCAGCCCTTTCTACCGTTAGGAGTAAACTCATTATAGCCAGTCGCAACTGACTATGCAGCAAGGGGTCAAGCTCTTTCATACGATAATATCTCCATTCTTCGCTTTGTTGTTGAGGTAATAGCCTGGAAGAATCAACAAGAATGCCATAAGGAATGCCATCATCAGTTCTGATTGCGGACAAGCCAATGCCTTCATGAACTCGTTGGGGTATATGATTGGGAAATACATATAGATAAAGATTCCCGTTACACCGCCTACGATTACTGACTTTATCTTATAAATGGCGAACGTAAACCCAGAGGCGATGCTACCAAACAATATCATAATGAGATACATTGACGAGAGTGCTGAAATGCTATAATTTAGCAACTGCTGAACGATGAAATACAGGCCATAGCCTCCAAACGCTATTGCCAATGATTTCCACATACAATGTATGGCATGATCGATGTGAGTTATCGCCTTATGCCTATGTTGGTTGATAAGTTGTCGGATAAATGGCACTAAATATCCGCACGCACCGATAAGGAATGTCAGCCAGTTTGGTGCCATACCATCTGTGAGCCAATTGATAAGGAAAATAACGATACAGGTAGCCACGGCCGAATAGCCCCACCATAGTAGGCTATTGCCAGGCTTAGCGTCGTTCTCAGTCTTTGTTTCCTCAATCATGCGAGAGATCAGTTCGATGCTTTCTTTCTCGCTCATGTTCTTTTCTTCCATATTTCTTATTCGGTTTTAGTTCCCCCATGATAGTGTAGGGGATAGGATTAGTATTATTTCGGATGCAAAGATAACCAAGTTTATTTTATAAACCAAATATTTCCGCAAAAATATGATGAAATTTAACGTTAGTTTATAAAATAAACCAAGATTGAGTAGGATTAGCAAACTGCATGTATATCAGAAAGCAGCCTGAAAGGCTAATAAGCACATAGCATAGGGCATCGCCCTATGTACAAGGTAGTTAGTAATTTTGCCCTTACAGGGCGTACCTATTGGCGCATTAACCACAGGGCGTTGCCCTGTGCTATGAGCTTTTGCCCCTTCGGGGCGCTATCCGATTCTTGCGGATAATCATTAATAGAAAATCTTAATTGTGTTTTACCGGCTCAATATGTAGCATAATGTGTGTGCCATTACCGAACTCGCTTCTAAGGGCTTTTTCGATGGCTGTGGCATGATTATGGGCTTCTTCAAGACTGATGTTGCCAGGGAGGCGGAGGTGCATCTCTATGGCAATGATACTGCCTATGCGACGGGTGTGCAGGTTGTGGATGTCGCTTACCAGTTTGTCCTGATACACGATTTCCTCAATCTTGTCCTCGGTCTCTTTCGGCAGACTCTCCTCAAGCAACTCGCCCGAAGCCTGACGAAGGAGTCGGAAGGCTGTGATGAAGATGAGCACGCTGACAACGACGGCGGCGATAGGGTCGAGCACCGCCCAACCGTTGCCAAGCAATACGGCTCCGCCAATGCCTATTGCCGTGCCTATTGACGAGAAAGCATCGCTACGATGATGCCACGCATTAGCTTCGAGAGCCTTTGAATCGACTTCAAGTGCTACTTTCTTCGTGATGCGGAATACCCACTCTTTCAGTAAGATACTTACCACGGCTGCAACCAATGCTATCATCTCAGGCGATTCGATTCTCTCTCCGTTTATCACGGTAAAAATCTTCTCTACACCATTCCATCCAAGCATGATGGCAACCACCACCAAAGCCATACCGATAATGGATGTAGCAATGGTTTCGTACTTTCCATGCCCATAGTCGTGGTCCTTGTCCGCTGGTTTGCTACTGAGCTTTACAAGTACGATGACAACGATGTCGGTGAGGAAATCGCTAAGTGAATGTACGGCATCAGCTATCATGGCAGCTGAATGTCCGAGGATTCCTGCCACGAATTTCAATACGAGCAGTACCATGTTTACGATACTGCCAGTAAGAGTAATTCTATATATTTTTTGATTGCGTGTCATAGATTTTCCTAACGTACCATTGATACTATGGTTCCGGCAAGAAGAATAGCGATAAGGACGATGATGACGGCAAGGAGAATACACGTCCATTTGAGCCATTTCAGCAAGCGTTCTACCTTTCCGTTGGCATTGATCCCGAATTGCTGAAGACAGTTGATGGCAGCCGACGAGGTGATGAGCATATCGTCGAGCCACCCGATAAATGGAATGTCGGGGATGAAATCTGCCGGAATGACATCATATATTATTGATGCAGCAAGCAGAATAAGCGATGTTATTTGTTTGCGTGTCATGGTTTTACCTTATATACGATTCTGAAACTACCATCATTATAGCTTGTGCTCGTAATCTTGAACGTACCGATCTCATTTGTAGATTTCACATGACTACCGATACAGGCACAGATGTCATAGTCGCCTATGCGGACAATACGTAACGTCTCGCTTGCATCATCTGGAAGTTTATCGAGCACCACGCCTTCTGGGATGTTATCGCGTGTTACGAACTCGAAGGTAACGGGCAAATCCTCAGCGATAAGCTCATTCATCCTTCGCTCAATCTCAGTCACTTGTTCTGGGGTGGGGCAAGAGTCGAGATTATAGTTTATCTTCGATTTCTTACGCTCGATATGTGCATTCCTTGAACGCTCACATCCGAACATCCTTATCATTGTCTGGTTGAGAAGATGCTCAGCAGTATGTGCAGGTTCATGCTCCTGCTTGTTATGTTCGTTTAAGATAGGTTCTTGTTCCATTGGGGTATTACTTTATAGGACGGATAAAATGGGTTTCTACAAGCTTTTCCTTGATCTTTGGAGATCCGAATGTTTTCATGCCAAGGCGAAGGCTTTTAATCATGAAAGCCATATTGAGTCCCAACTGACGCATTGTTTGCATACCTTCCTCATCCAGAATCACCTCGCCTGGATCTGTGCCGTGAGCTATGCTCCAGTATTGTGACGGAACGACAGGCATATTGGTCTTGAGGAAGTATTTGTTGAGCACATCCATTGTAGCCGTTGCACCACCACGACGAGCCACAGCCACAGAAGCGCCAACCTTCATAGTCCAGTTCTTGTGAAGTGAGGAGTAGAAGAGACGGTCGAGAAGCGAGAGGAGAGTACCTGAAGCAGAAGCGAAATATACAGGAGAGCCTATAAGGAGTCCGTCGGCAGAATCCATATTTACAGAAATCTCGTTCACAATATCATGGAAACAACATTCGTTTGTGTCCCAGCACTTATTGCACGCTATACAGCCATGTATCTGACGATGCCCAACGTGTATCCATTCTGTCTCTATGTCATAGAGATTAAGGGTACGTTCAACCTCATGTAAGGCTGTAGCTGTGTTGCCTTCAGCCTTTGGACTTCCATTTAGTATTACGACTTTCATATTTCTTCGTTAAGGTTTAGAATAACTATTTACAGGTATAGGAAAAACTGCGTATCTGGGCGTGGGATAGGGTAGTGCGGAATCCGAAATAACCTTGGGTTAGTGGGGTAGGGTCTTGGTATTCAACGAGCGTATCACCATCTATTGTGTATCGCACGAATCCATCAATCTGTTCAAGACGAATATGATACCAGTGGTTCTTCTTCAGCAAATGTGCCGAATCGGTATATTCAAAGAGTATTTTCGGACGATAATCAGCATCGGTTACGCCTCTCTCATCGCCTGTGTATCTGCGGAAGCGCGTGGTTTTGTTGTGGTTGCCTCCGTAGCCCATGTAATAGAGGCTCAGAGCATATTGCCTTACGAATGTCCCTTGTCGCTCATTAATGCCTTCCAACGGACTTTGGCTCTCTCTATGCGTATCAGATGCCATCCAGAAGCAGTTAAGGTCAGAAAGACGATTCCACGGCTCGCTGATGCTATCTTCCACAACTATCCTCGCATCATACTCAATAACGGTATTACCCTCCATACGCTTCGTGTACCACAGCGTCATACCCTTTGGCGAAACAATATCTATGGTGCTGTCCGATAGGGTAGTGACGCGCGTTTCTGGGCTCTCCGCTTCTATTTGCCATTGGGCAGAGGCGGTGAGGGAAAAGAGGAGAAGAAAAAAAAGACCCACCCCCTTACCCCTCCCATAAAGGGAGGGGAGTAGATAGTTTCTTCCCTTTATGGAAGATATATTTATATGGGAAATCCAATCCAGCATTATGTAATTACTCCCCTCCCTTTATGGGAGGGGTCGGGGGTGGGTCTTTTTTGCATTATCCATCAAATACGCATCCAATATAACGGCTGCTGCCATTGCCTCTACGATAGGTACCGCACGAGGCAGGACGCATGGATCATGACGACCACGAGCCTTGAGGACGGTAGCATTACCTTCCATATCCACGGTGTCCTGTTCCATAAGAATCGTGGCAACAGGCTTGAAGGCTACGCGGAAATAGATGTCCTCGCCATTTGACAAGCCGCCTTGTATGCCACCACTATGATTCGTCTTGGTGCAGATATTGCCGTTGGCATCCGTGGTGAACACGTCGTTCTGCTGAGAGCCACGCTGATTGACACCGACAAAGCCCTCACCATATTCAAAGCCCTTAACGGCATTGATACTAAGCATGGCATGACCAAGAACTGCATGGAGTTTGTCGAACTCAGGTTCACCGAGACCTACTGGGCATCCCTTTATAACACAGGTGATTACGCCTCCAATGGTATCGCCTTGTTCCTTGACCTTAGAAATAAGAGCCTCCATCTGGGCTGCTTTCTCTGGATCAGGACAACGCACCGCATTTGTCTCTGTTATGCTGAGATCATATTTCTTATAGTCACGCTCAAGACAGATGTCGCCAACCTGTGAAGTGTATGCCTGTACGCTGATACCTAACTGCTTGAGAGCGAGCTTGGCAAGTGCTCCGGCTACACAACGTCCGATAGTGATTCGGGCTGATGTACGACCGCCACCACGATGATCACGGATGCCGTATTTCGTCTGGTATGTGTAGTCAGCATGAGACGGACGGAATGTGCAGCGCATATTCTCGTAGTCCTGTGAATGCTGATTGGTATTGCGGACAATGAATCCGATAGGGCAGCCTGTTGACTTTCCTTCGAACACGCCAGAGAGAATTTCTACCTGATCTGCCTCATTGCGTGATGTGGTGATCTTGCTCTGCCCAGGGCGACGACGAGAAAGTTCTGCCTGTATGAAACCGAGGTCTATGTCGATTCCCGCAGGCATTCCGTCAACAACGCCACCAACGGCAGCACCGTGACTCTCACCGTATGTCGTGACCGTGAATAGTTTTCCGAATGTATTCATGTTATAAGTTAAGAGTTAAGAGTGAAGAGTGAAGAATTTAAATTACATTTATACGATTATGTTTCAATTCTGCAATACTAACTTAAATTCTTAACTCTTCACTCTTCGTTTTTCACTTATTTACCGCAGTCGCAGCCTCCTTCGCAATCGCAGTCACCGCCTCCGCAGCCACCACAACCACCGTTGCAACCGCCACCGCAGCCACCACAACCACCGCCACCGGCCATGTGGTTGATCATTGCCTGAATCTCACCGTTTGTAGCCTCACGAGACTCAACAACAGAACCTACGAAGTTCAGATCCTTACCAGCCAGAGGATGGTTCAGATCCATCTTAACGGTATTCTCAGAGATTTCAAGAACATGACCCATAAAACGGTTTCCGTCCTGATTCTGCAATGGTACGATAGCATCTACATAGATGTGCTCATCGTCAAACTTACCGTCGATACAGAACATATCCTTGGCAAGGTCAAGGACGCGCTCTGCATAGTAATCGCCGTATGCGTCATCCTTTGAGAGTGTGAAATCAAACTTATCGCCAACAGCCAAAGGAGCTATGGCATTCTCAAAGCCAGGTATAGTCATACCGAAGCCGCTAAGGAAACGGAATGGATTTCCAGCGGAAGTTTCTTCCTGAAGAGATTTCTCACCATTCTCAACTACGTAGAGCTTATAATCTACTGCAATGCTTTTGTATTCTTTCTTATCCATTATATATTTATAAAATTTTGTTGCAAAGTTTGTCGGAACTACATTGTGCGCAGGGCTGCAAGAAGCTCTGTGTTCTCTGCCTTTGTACCGATAGTGATGCGGAGACAGTTCTTACAGAGAGTGATGCGTGTGCGGTTGCGGACGATGATACCCTTCTCTACGAGATAGTCGTATGCCTTCTGTGCATCTTCCATTTCTGCAAGGAAGAAGTTGGCATCAGTAGGGTAGATGCGCTTGCAGATAGGGAGCTCTGCGAAGGAAGCCAACATTCTGCCACGCTCCTGAAGCAAGAGCTTAACCCATTGCTCAACCTCGAATGTGTTGTTAAGACGCTCAAGGGCAGCCTCCTGTGTAAGGCGGTTAATGTTGTATGGGTATTTCACCTTATTGTAGATGTCGATAATCTCCTTTGATGCGAATGCCATACCGCAACGTATTGCAGCCGAGCCCCATGCCTTACTGAGTGTTTGGAGTACGATGAGGTTAGGGAAACGACTAAGCATCTTCGTGATACTATCTTCCTGTGAGAAGTCAATGTATGCCTCGTCAACGATTACTAAGCCCTGGAACTTCTGAAGAACGTCAAAGATTGCCTTGCGACTGATAGCGTTACCGGTAGGGTTGTTTGGAGAACAGAACCATACCACCTTCGTGTTGTCGTCGCAAGCAGCGAGAAGAGACTCTGCATCAATCTGGAAGTGCTCGTCAAGGAGTACAGGACGGTATTCCACATCATTGATGTCAGCACATACCTTATACATACCGTAGGTAGGTTCGATGGCAACCACGTTATCCACCTTTGGCTCACAGAAACAACGATATACGAGGTCGATAGCCTCGTCAGAGCCGTTGCCGAGGAAGATACATTCTGTAGGTATGTTCTTGATCTGCGAGATACGCTCCTTCACCTGCAACTGGAGAGGGTCTGGATAGCGGTTGTTTGGATCGTTGTAAGGATTCTCGTTTGCATCAAGGAAAACGTGTGCAGCGTGTCCGCTGTACTCATTACGTGCACTACTATATGGAGCAAGTGACCAGATGTTTGGTCGAGTTAATTCTTGAAGAGATTTCATATCGTTTTAAATCAAATTATGGCCTCTCCCCCCGCCCTCCCCCGTAGGGAGGGAGCCGGAAGGCAAAAGGACTATTGTTTATAAATTATTCATTATTAATTATCAATTAGAAGGTGGTTCTCCGGCTCCCTCCCTACGGGGGAGGGCGGGGGGAGAGGCCTTATTTATCCAATTTTTCTGAACGCTTCTTCCAATTTCGCTTTTTGCGTGGCGAGATTGATGCGGATGAAGTTCTTTCCTGCCTTGCCATAATGAGAACCTGAGTTCACGTATATATGGTGGTCATGGAGAAGCTTCTCTGCGAAGGCATCGCCGTCCATTCCGCTTGCATAGACATCTACCCACATGAGGTAGGTGCCTTCGAGTGTGACGGCTTTCCACTCTGGATGATACTCTGAGAGCCAATGTCGAACATAGTCGTAATTGGCGTAGATGTAGTCGTTCAATGCGTTAAGCCATTCTTCGCCACTCTGGGTATAGGCAGCCTGAAGGGCAATGACACCGAATGGATTTACATCACACACCTCGTTAATATTTATGGCACGATCTACACGACGACGTATGGAATCGTCCTTTACTATTATATTGGCAATCTGAAGTCCAGCGATATTGAAAGCCTTGGATGGAGATACGCAGACAGCACATTGGGCATCGCTCACCGCCATGAAAGGATGATATTTCGGCTTCTCTTCGCCTGTTATTGCTGAAAGTTCTGCCGTGCGTGAGAGGGTAGGGTTCACAAATTCGCAATGTATCTCGTCGGCAATGATGAACACACCGTTACGCTTGCATATCTCACCCATCTTTTGAAGTTCCGTAGCGCTCCATACTCTTCCTGCTGGATTATGAGGGTTGCAAAGGATGAACACTTTGACCTTTTCATCGGCACAATGGCGCTCGAAATCCTCGAAATCTATGATGTAATCGTTGCCAGATAGAGTGAGCGAAGCCTCTTCTATTATACATCCATTATTGCGGATGGAAGAGAAGAAACAGTTATATACAGGAGTCTGCACCAATACCTTATCGCCAGGCTCTGTCATAGCCTTGATTATGGCTGATATTGCAGGAACAACACCTGATGTGTAGATGAACCAGTTACGCTCTGGTTTCCAGCCATGACGCTTGCCAAACCAGTTTATCGTTGCCTCATAGAAGGATTCGGGCACGGCGGTATATCCGAAACAACCATGCTCAAGTCGCTTGCGGAGGGCATCCATAACGACTGGGGCTGTCTCGAAATCCATATCTGCCACCCACAATGGGATGGTATCTGAGTATGGCATCGTGTCGTACTTGTAGCAGTTCGTGCCACGACGATCTATGGGAGTGTCAAAAATCATTTACTATTTGACTATTTATTCGCAGAAGCTCATCAAGCTTCGCAAGTTTCTAATTACTATTTTTTTACGTCAACAACCGCATTCCTCGGCTCTTTCTGATTTTCATCAAAGATCACCTCACCGCATTTGCCATTTACGATGATAGTGCCGGATGACGGGTTCTTGATACTCGTCACATCGCCATTGATCGTGGCATTGACGGTGGAGTATTCAAAGATGAGGTTGGCATCCTCACCAAAGGTGCAGTCTTCGAGAATGAGACCGTCAACATAGCAGAGTAGTTGTTCTCCTGTGAGGTGACAACGTACGAGACGTATATTCTTGCCGTACCAAGCCAGATACTCACCGTTCACCTCGCAATCCACGAGTGTTACGTTCTCCGACTCCCAGAAAGCATCCTTCGAGTTGATTACGGCATTATGAATTTCTACGTTCTTAGCATATTGGAAAGAGTAGTTGCCGTCCTGACGATAGTTATCGATTCGGATGTCGTGAGAGTGCATGAAGAGATAGTCGGCATTCGCAATATTGACATTCTTCAGCGTTATGTCAGAGCAATCCCAAAGCGTTTCCTCTGCATTGGGGAAGTCGGTATTCTCTACATAGATGCCTTTCATGCGACGGAACATCTTTGGGGCTTCTACCTTGCAATCGGTCATGCGACAATCAGAGGAATACCAGAGTGATGATCGGGCACTTTCGGTGAACAGGCAGTTATGAACACGGAAACCGCGTGTCTCCCAAAACACATACTTGCCTTCGAAGCGGCAATCTTCCGCCTCGATGTTGCTTGACTCCTTGATGCTGGATTCACCAATGTGAATGGTGACATTCTCCAGACGGAGGTTGTGGGAGGCGTATAATGGTCGCTCGCCTCCATATTCCTTGTTTCTAATTATTCGCATATTCAATTCATTTAGTCTTGTTATTACTTCTGTCTTTTATAAACGACCACTTCCTTGTGCATAGTCTTGCGGTGAAGATAATGCCACGGAAGCATAGCTCTATTGCCATTGCAATCCATACACCTCTGAGTCCCATTGTAGGGGCGAGTAGGAGTGTTAGCGATACTCTGACTATCCAGATGCTACCAAGATTCATGAGCGATGGAATGAGAGGCTTACCTGCTCCTACGAATACCGACATTGCAACGATTGAAGCTGCAAATCCTGGTTCTGCCCATGCCTCTATTCTGAGAATTTCAGTACCGAGATTTATTACAGATGCGTCAGGAGTGATGAGCGACATCATCTCTGGAGCAAAAATCCACATTATCAATCCCATGAATGCCATGATGCCGACACCGAGCGCCATACAGATCCATGCGAAGGAGTGCATCAGATTACGCTTGCTTGCACCCTTGCTCTGACCCACGAGCGTTGTTGCCGCTTCTGCTATACCATGTCCCGGCATATAGCAAAGACTCTCTACGTTGATAGCAAAGGTATTTGCTGCAATGGCTATGCTTCCGAGTGGTGCGATTATGCTTGATATTGCAATCATAGCCGTACACATAACACCACGCTCGAGTCCGATTGGGAAACCGATTCGTGCAGCTTTATTCAGAATCTTACGCTTTGGAAGGAAATTGAGAACCGCGTCCTGACGGAAGTTGAGGAGCTTATCCTTCAATGTCATATACTCCACCATAAAGACAACGGTAACGACGTATGCCAACAATGTTCCGTATGCCGCTCCATCTGTTCCCATGTTCATTCTGAAGATGAGGAAATAGTTAAAGCAAACATCGAGGCAACACATCATAACCATCAGAGTACTTGGCACTTTTACGTTGCCAGAACAACGCAGACTACCAGCCGCTATGTTATTGATCATAGTGAACGGTAGGCCGAAACTGAAGATGGTGAAATAGCGTGAGGCATCGTGGCATATCGTTTCTGAAGCACCGAGCCAATGGGGGAGGTGAGGCGCGATAGCAAGGCCTATGCTACCGAGTATGATGGCGAAGATAATGCCAGAGAACAGTCCTTGGCGAATCACGCTTCGTGCACCCTTATTGTCACCTGCTCCCACGCGATGCGCCACCTGTACCGAGAATCCCGCAGCAAAGGCGGCTGAAAGTCCGCCAAAGAGCCATATCGTGGTAGATACGAGTCCTACGGCAGATGCCTTCTCCGTGCTCAGATGTCCGAGCATTGCAGCATCAATCATCTGCATCGCGATGATTGAAATGTGGGCTATGATGGCAGGTATAGATAAAAGCACAGTGAGACGAAACTTCTGTCGAAGCGTCATCTCACTGCCTGCCTCTCTTACGAGAGCTAAAAGTTCGTCTTTGGTGTATGCCATCTGTTGGATTGGTTGATGGTTGATGGATGAAGGATGAGGGTTTGATAGTTGAGAGTTGATGGATGAGAGTTGATGGATGAGAGTTGGTGGCTGAAGGATGAGAGTTTGTTACTATCAAACTTTATTCCTTATTCTCTCCAACCTTATTCTCTATTCTTTCCAACCTTATTCTCTATTCTTTCCAACTTTATTCTCTATTCTTTCCAACTTTATTCCCTATTCTATCAAACTTTATTCCTTACTCCACCAAGCCCTATTCCATTAACTCGCAGGCGCATTGCATTTGCATGGGCTTCAAGTTGCTCATTCTCTGCCATGCATACCACGGCAGGACCGATAGATTTTATTCCTTCCTCTGTCAGATGCTGGAATGTTACCTTGCGGTTGTAGGAGTCGAGGTTGACACCATTGTATGCAAGGGCATATCCGTGGGTAGGAAGTGTATGGTTCGTTCCGCTGGCATAGTCGCCCGCAGATTCACACGCAAAGTTGCCGAGGAACACGCTGCCCGCATTGATAACCTTCTCTGCAAGAGCGTCATAGTCAGATGTAGCGATGATAAGGTGCTCAGGAGCGTAGGCATTGCTGAGAGCCATAGCCTCCTCCTTGTCATGTACGAGTACGAAGTTAGAGTTTACGAGTGTCTTCTCCGCAATCTCATGACGTGGAAGTGCTGCAAGCTGTGTTTCGAGTTCCTTCTCCACCTGATGAATCATATCCTCTGAGGTAGAGATAAGGATAACCTGAGAGTCGATACCGTGCTCTGCCTGTGAGAGAAGGTCGGCTGCAACGAATGCTGCGTTACTTGTCTCATCGGCAATGACGCATACTTCAGAAGGACCTGCTGGCATGTCGATGGCTGCATCATGGAGTGATACCTGCTGCTTTGCAGCCATAACGAACTGGTTGCCCGGACCGAAAATCTTATAAACCTTCGGAACTGATTCTGTGCCGTATGCCATTGCACCGATAGCCTGAACGCCACCGGCCTTGAATATCTTGCTTACACCAGCCACACGTGCAGCCATGAGGATGGCAGGGTTCACCTTACCCTCACGGTTCGGAGGTGTGCAGAGCACTATCTCCTTGCATCCTGCAATCTTCGCAGGAGTAGCGAGCATGAGTACGGTAGAGAAAAGAGGTGCCGTGCCGCCCGGAATGTAGAGACCTACTTTCTCGATGGCAACGCTCTTCTGCCAGCATACCACACCGGGAGCAGTCTGAACCTTAGTGCTCTCAAACTTCTGTGACTCATGGAACTTCGCAATATTCTTATGCGCAAGGATGAGAGCATCCTTGAGATCCTGAGACACGAGAGCCTCTGCCTCGTCAATCTCTTCCTCTGTTACTGCGAGGGATGCGAGCTTAACGTGGTCGAACTTCTCTTCGTATGCAATGACTGCCTTGTCACCGTTCTCCTTCACGTCAGCGAGTACTGATGCAACGGTGGCATTGAGCTGAGAGACATCGAGGTGCGGACGCTCGATAATCTTCTTTATCTGTTCCTGTGAGGGATATTTTATGATGTTCATATCAATCAAGACCTACAGCCCCTCATCCGCCCTGCGGGCACCCTCTCCCCAAGGGGCGAGGGAAAAGTTAGAATTTCTAATCACGCCTTATCAGCGAACAAATGTAACTTCTTCCTCGCCCCTTGGGGAGAGGATGCCCATAGGGCAGGTGAGGGGCCGTTATTCTACAATATCATCTTCTCAATCGGAGTAACGAGGATGCCCTGTGCACCAAGTTCCTTGAGCTTGCCGATAATCTCCCAGAAAACCTTCTGACCGATAACGGCATGAACTGAACACCAGTCCTCGTCAGCAAGAGGGATGATAGTTGGGCTCTTGAGACCAGGGAGAACGGCGATGATGTCCTTGAGCTTTGACTTAGGAGCATTCATGCGAACATATTTCTGACCCTCTGCACTCTTAACAGCCTCGAAACGGAAGAGCATCTCTTTGAGCACCTCACGCTTCTCTTCAGAGAGATTCTTGTTTGCAATGAGGAGTGCCTCGCTCTCAGTAACAACCTCAACCTCAGCGAGATTGTTGCTTACAAGT
>CACYXI010000098.1 GCA_902778265.1 uncultured Bacteroidales bacterium
TAGGCTTTTCAGAAACGGGAATAGCTTGTTGTCAACAAACTCCACGAGGTCGTTGCCCGTCATGGCGTTGATAACGTCTATCTTGCCGTCGGCAGTCTTAGGGGTAGCCCATTGCGACCAGCGGTTGAAGCCTGTGATGATGCGCTTGTACTGCTTGCCTTCAAGCTCAGCCTCGTCCTCGCGCTCGCTCTCAAGGTCGTCAAGATACTTGAGGAACAAGAGCCACGACTTCTGTTCAAGGTAGTCAAGTTCGCTGCTACAGCCAGACTCCTTCCACAGAATCTGGTCAATAGCCTTGAATGTATTCTCGTATTGCATTTGATTTATTGCTTGGGTTTAATTCGTGTTTCGGGGAGTTCCGGAATGTCTGGAATGTCTGGAAGAAGCCCATCTGATACGGTCTTCCAGGCAATCCCGCCATTTGTTATTATAGATAATACTGCAATGGTCTTTATAGCATTCAGGCATCTCATTGCCGAACTTGACCGATGCATTTACTTGCAAAAGTATAGAAAATATTCGTATAAAGCAAGAAAACATACCGTTTTTTTGCTGATTTCTATCATTTTCCATAATAGACGGACGAAAAAGGATGGTTCAGGTGTTAATTTTTCGTTTCAGTCGTGCAATTCCATATTCAAATAAAAGCATATTACCTAACACTTTGTGGCTTGGAAACAAGATAGATTATGCGGTATTATACGTTTTAACTCAATAAGGAAAGGTTTCATTCGTTTAGTCCGTATTATTTTTTTTAGAATTAAATGCCAAACACGTACACGCCCCCAAAATTGCGCTAAAAGATATTGATAATTAACAAGTTAAGAGCGTGTACGTGTTTATCTAACATGTACACAACACGTACACGGGTCGTCACGCTTCTAAAATTCACAAAAATAAGCAACCAAAATACCTTTTTTGAGTAATTATGCAAAAAGCGTGTATGAGGTGTGTACGACTTGTGTACGTGTTAGGCAAACACGTACACGCCCCTAAACCATTTGATACACAATTCGTTATACCCTCAAAAATGCCCCTGTGTACGTGTTTAGCGTTTAATTCTAAAAAAAAAGTTCACTTGTAATCTCCACATTACAATTTAGAGGCATTAACCTCTTGGTTCTTTTATGCCTTTTCTATGGCTTTCCTTAGCCTTCGCTTTACATCCGTTTAAGGTTCGCTTCTCCTTCGCTTCTAATTCGCTTCTAATCCCATTCTAATCCCTTTCATAGAATAGGCGAAAAATGGGACTTGCACCGAGTTTGGTAGGGATTTGCAAGGGAGATGCACCGAGTTTATATTTTCAACGCTAAGACACAAAGACGCAGAGATAAATTTTGAACACGGAGATTTGTCGAAGACCTACTGACCACAGGGAAGTAAAACACCCAAAGAAACGAATCTTTCGTATGTTCCGTGAATTTCGTGTTCCGAAAAAAAATGAAAATGCACCTTGCGATAAGATTTTTTAGAAAAAAACAAGAAGAAAAAGGCTTATATCCACGCAAAAAATGACAAAGTAGATACAATTTGTACAGAAAACAATAAAAATATTTGTTTATTGTACAGAATATCACTACCTTTGCACTCGAACAAGTATATATTAAACTAATGTCACCATTCCAAAGTATAGGCAATATTCCATTTGATTTGGGCATACTAAGCTCCATTTTCCCTGAGACAAAACACATCAGGGAAAAGGCTCGTAGGCTTGAGACCGAAGGAACCATTATTCGTCTGAAGAAGGGGCTCTACGTTGCAAGTCCAGATGAGACAGGTAAGGTACTCAACCGTCATCTACTGGCAAACCATATATATGGTCCTTCCTACGTGAGTCTCCAGACGGCATTACGCCACTATGGACTGATACCGGAGCGTGTACACCTCGTTCAATCGTTGACCACAAAACATAGTCGCAGTTTTGAGACTTCTGTGGGGAATTTTATCTATGAGAATAGCAATCCCGAATATTTTCCCATTGGAGTAAAGCCAACAACCGAAGATGGTGTTACCTATTTGATTGCAACTCCCGAAAAGGCTTTGTGCGACTTAATCAATTATTCCAAGGGAGTAAACCTTCGTTTCATTAAGGACGTGGCAATTTATCTGGAAGAAGACATCCGTATGGACATGGACTCTCTCTCTGACATGGATATTTCAATATTCGAATCCTGTGCGCCATATAGCCGTAAGACCCAAAACATCCATACACTCATAAAGTATTTGAAGAATGAACGACATCTATAATATGATGCTCGAAGAGCATGATCTATCAACCAGCGACAGCAAGCGGAATGCCACTTACGAAGTTATGCAACAGGTAGTACTGGGAGGTTTGTATCGTGGAGGTTTCTTCAAGGAAGCGGCCTTCTATGGTGGCACCTGTCTGCGAATTTTTCATAAACTTGGCAGATATTCTGAAGACATGGATTTCTCTCTGTTAGAGAAGAACCCAGAGTTTCATTTTGAGGATTACTTTCAATCCATCATTGAAGAAGCGAAGTTGCTTGGTCGTAAGGTAATAATAACAAAGAAGGACAAGACAAAATTCGACAAGGAAGAGTCGGCTTTTCTCAAAGACAATACGGATATATACACCCTTTCGTTTCAGACGGAGAAAAGCCAGAATATTAAAATAGAGGTAGATACGAACCCTCCTATAGGCTTCGCAACTGAACAGAAACTGCTTATGTTGCCTTTCTCATTCAACACACGCTGCTTTACCCTACCCTGCCTCTATGCTGGCAACATGCATGCCTTGGTATTCCGTGCATGGAAGAATCGCATCAAGGGGCGAGATTGGTATGACTTCGAATGGTACGTTCGTCATCGCATACCTCTGGATTTCAAGAACCTTCAGGTTCGAGCAAGCGAATTCAACGGCATACAGCTGACGCAAGAACTCTTCATGGAAAAACTGAAAGAACGTCTTGCTACGGCAGACATAGCTATGGTTAAGCAGGATGTTGAGCCATTCATTATCGACAAGCATGAACTTGACATATGGTCAAACGACTATTTTCTTCAATTGGCAGAGATGATACGATTTGAATAAGTAACATCATTGTTCGAGATTGTGAATTTCAGGATTCGTTGTGTATGTCGAGTTTATTTTGTAGCTTTGTATTCGAAATTTTATAGCCGTAAAATTTACAGCCATAAAATTCCTAAAACACTCAAAAACAAAGTACCAAAAGTCAATATATACTTTATTAAAGTTTTTGCTTCATTGCCATTGCAATTGACCTTGGCATTTGCCAAATATAATTTTGAGAAAGGAACAGTAAATAGGACTTTTAATAGAAATAACTATGGATGTAGAACAAGTACGAGATTATACGCTATCTATATTTGGAGTAACGGAAGACCAGCCTTTTGGTGATGATATCATAACTTTTCGAATTGAGGGTAAGATTTTCCTTTGTCTCTGGCTTGGTGGTGGTCAGCATGACATAAGGGATTCAGAACCAAGGTTCGCCCTAAAGCTGACACCAGAAAGGAATGAGGAACTCAGAGAACAATACTCTTCCATTACCCCTGCGTGGCATTGGAACAAGAAGCATTGGAGTGATGTGTATTACGAGCACCTTGAAGAAGATTTCGTGAAAGCATTGATCAAGGAGTCATACGACCTCGTTGTTTCAAAATTACCAAAGGCAAGCAGGATTAAGTACTCTTAAAACTTCACAAGCTCATAAGTTGCGAAGTTTTCAAGAAAAAGACGCATCTTTGATGCTGAACTGACGTCACTTTATATCTGAACAGAATATAGCACTACAACATTTGAAATGAAGAATAACTCATCTGAACCAGTAAAGAAACGCCTAAAGGTGCTGGATGCCCTGCGAGGATTTGCCTTGCTTGGCGTCTGCCTTGCCAACTACAAAGAACTGACGCTCTACGCTTTCTATGACGTGGAGCACACTACGAATGTGCAAGGTGATTCGGTGGATGATATTGTAAATTTCATGATGTATGCACTTGTTGACGGAAAATTCTACACTATCTTCTCCATCCTCTTTGGCATTGGTTTCAGCATTATCATTGCCAACGCAATGGAGCGTGGAGCAAACGGTATGCGCATCTTCTATCGGAGAATGTTGATTCTGTTGTGCTTCGGCATAGCTCATCTTATGTTGCTATGGAGTGGCGACATTCTCGCCTTATATGCATCAATGGGAATGATACTGCCATTGTTCTGGCATTGCTCGCCTCACAACATACTTCGCTGGGCAGCACTCTTCCTTTGTCTGCCGATTCTCACCTCCACTATCGTCTATGCCTGTGATCTGCAACCTTGTGCATGGTTCTTTGCACAGATGGATTACTGGCAAAGCCGATTCGGTATCGGAGATTGGGGAACGTGGCTTCGTGATAGCCAGTCATATACCGAGTTGTTGCAGTTTCTCGTGATGGGCGCATTCGAGCGAATGACAGAGTTTATTTCCAGCGACCGCTATTTCAAGGTCCTTGGACTGTTCCTGCTGGGACTTTGGATAGGCAAGAAACGCATCTATACAGAGGTAGAACTGCATCGCACATTCCTCATGCGTGTCATGAAGATTGGCTTTGCTTGTGGCATTCCCTTTGCCATTCTTCATGCCTATTACGGAGTAAAAGGAGGACTAACGGCACCTGTTCATACGATAATAGAAACGCTCAATATCTATCCGCTCGGCATAGCCTACATGGCAGCTTTTGCCCTATACGCCAAGCGGTTATTCGGAATATTCCGATATGTAGGACGCATGGCTCTGACCTGCTATATTGGTCAGTCAGCCCTTGCCGTCCTCCTCTTCTATGGAGTAGGTTTCGGATGGGGTATGCAACTATCATTACCGCAGGTAGTACTCGCAGCCCTTGGCATCTATACCTTTGAAAGTGCCTTTGCATTCGTATGGCTGAGATATTTCACGTTCGGTCCTCTCGAATGGATCTGGCGTATGTTGACTTATAACAAATGGCTACCGATAAGGAAGTGATGAGTTTACGTACATAATAGAACACAAAACAGAAAATGATAAAGAATCTGATATTTGATTTCGGCAAAGTCCTTGTAGATTACGACTTTGATGCGTTTTTCCGCAAGTACATCCCTGATACGGAAAGGTGTCAGGCTTTCATTCCTGTACTCTACAACGAAGAGGTACAGCAACTTCTCGACCGCGAGGAACGACCTTTTGAGACGATCATTAAAGAGCTAATCAACAAGAACAGAAAGTTTGAACGAGAGATACGCATCTTTAACGATCACTATACTGAGATTGTGACCAATGAGGTGGAAGGAATGGAGGAACTACTCACCCAACTGAAAGCAGAGGGCTATAAGCTCTATGGACTGACAAACTGGTGCAGTAAGGTTCATCAGACAATGGCTCAGTTTGATATCTTCAAACTACTTGACGGCTCAATCATATCATCCGACGAGAAGGTTCTCAAACCAGAACCAGCCATCTACCAAAGGCTTTTCGATAGGTTCAACCTAAAGCCAGAGGAGTGCATCTTCACGGATGATAGGCCTTTGAATATCGAAGGAAGCAGACGAATGGGTATGGATGGCATTGTCTTTAAGAATGCAAGACAATACGAAAGGGAATTAAGAGAACTGCTTGAAATTAGGTTATAAGGTGGAGGTTAGGAGGTCTGCATCGGTTAGAAGGTTTGGAGGTTATGAGGTCAGCTTCGCTCATAGACGTTCTTGTCAGAAAACCTTAACACCAATTAAAAATATAATGAAACTGAAGAAACGTAAAATAAAGTATTCGGCAATATTCTTTCTCTGCTGGTTCACCCTTTTAGTCTTTCTGGTTGATGGAGTTCTGAAATTCCAGACATTGGTTGATTATTTGGGATCGTACATATTAACGGAGATCATATTATTGCTGTTGGTTATTATACCTACAATAGTTGTTTACAAATTATCGAAAGAATAATGTTGAATCAGTCATCTGAACAAGTAAAGTTTCACGTTCGGTCCTCTCGAATGGATCTGACGTATGCAGACTTATAACAAATGGCTACCGATAAGGAAATGAAACAACAGAAGAAAGTTTTTAAGCTCAGCGACCGTAGGGAAAGCTTACATAAAATGCGTATGACACCAGGCACTTACTATGTATGGTGCGGTGGTTCGTGCGATTATGGTCATGAGGAACGATGCAGCGGTGGTGCTTACATTATGCAGAAAGATGATGAAGTCATTGACAGATATGTAATTGCTGATGACCACACAACCGAGTTCCGCATGATTCTATCTGTTATGATTCACGCTATGGAGATTGTTCCTGAGGATTCTGACATCGTGTTTCTCACTAATGCCGCCTACATCCAGAACTTCGACAAAGTCCCTACCCCACGATCTGCAAATCCAGACCTGATAGCAAAGTGTATCGAGGCAAAGCAGCGACACAACACAGTTTCGGTCAAGATTGTGCAATATCACAAGAGTCCTCTGCTCATTGAGACGCATGACCTTTCAACAGAGGCTATGAAGAAACTCAGAGTTGAATACAATGCCAGAAAGTCCAAGTAAAACTTGTCTCTTTACTTTCACAATTCCATCCATTCGTCACAAATCTATGCTGATTATCCCAGATTTTGGGTGATACACGCAACTATGCTTACCTTTTAACCGACAATAATTGTTAGCAAAGTTCATCAAGCTACGCGAAGTCTTTCTAATTTAACGTGAGTTCGACGAATTGCCATAACCTTTTTATCCACTGCGTGGAGCTACACGAGATTTATCATTAATTACCACGAATTAGTCATTAATACCTTTCTTTTAGATAAAAATTGGCATTTCCTTCGGTCGTTGAGCTAAACCTTCATGGAAAATTAGTGATAATTCACGGATAATTAATGTAGCCAAGCGCAGCGTTTAATTCCATCAAGATTTGTCGCAGACCCATTGACCGTAGGGAGGTAACTGGCGTTAATTTACTTTCCAAAGCCCCCATTTACCTCCTCGGAGCGATATAATCCTCGGGATTAAACTTCGACATATCAAAATAAGGGGTCTTACCCTTCTTCATCGTATTCTCCGTTACATTACCCTTCATCGTGCATTTATCTGGATCATAGTCGGTATAGTCGTACCCCTCCTTATAAGGATGAATGGAAATATTGTTCTTCACGATATGCCCGTAGCCAGGAACATCTACGTTCTCCTCAGCCGACTTTCGGCACACCATACTATAATTTCGAGGATTGGCAATAGCGATATTATCCTCAAACATCACTCCTCCAAGATGATGATTGGCATAGATTCCCTTGTTCTTGTTCTTATAGGCAATACATCGCCTAACCACATGACAAGGAGCCACCTCTACCCTACGAACCATCCTTGAGTTCGGCTTCATGCCAAAGCCTCCAGCCTTAAAGCCCGTTCCGTCTCCTGCTCGGGTCATAGTTCCCGGACGATAGCCGTTATAGAAAGCCACGCAATCCTCTATAACGACAGGTGCCAGACAGTTGATGAGGTCAAAGCCATCATCACTATTCCACCAAGCCCTACAACCTCGGAACACGTTGCCAGTATATTTAGCAGAATTGAGATGAGCGCCAAAACCATCCACGTTTCCGCCATAGCCACGATCAGAAACAGCATCGTAATTGTTATAGGCATCACAATTAAGGATAAGGTTGTCGCCTCCAGATATCATATATATTCCGATAGCCATACCATCATGGAAAGAACAATTATCTATCACACAATGGTTTGCTCGTTCAAAACGGATGCACTCACTCTGGGTATGCCCTTCGAAAGTAACCTGAACGCCTGTTATCTCCAACTGTCGAAAAACGAGATAGTCGGCACTCAGAAGGAAAGCCACAACTCGCTTATGGTCAGGACGAACCGCACTCATATCAAAGACTGCACGCTCGTTCTTATAGCCCGAAAAGACTATCGGAGCATCCTCACGACCAGAACGTGTGAAATGGCAGATTATGTCATATCGCTTGTCCTTAGGATCAGGAGCAGATTCCGTAACATGATAGATTCCCTGTCGGAAATATACAGTATCGCCAGCATCTGCCAAGGAAACCGCATGATTGATAGTGGCAAAGGGATGCGACTTATTGCCCTTATGCTCGTCAGAGCCGTTAGGAGCAACGAAATAGGTACGGGCACTCGTCACCAGAATACTGGTGAGAAAAACGATAAAAATGGATAGGATTTTTCTACTCACAACCAAAAGTCTATATAATTTCGCCTGCAAAGTTACTCTATTTTACGCACGAAACAAAATATTTTCACAAAAATCATTACTTTTTTTTCATTCACGTTGGATATTCATTTCTTTTTTGGTACCTTTGTACACATTAATTCATATAAGGAAGGAGTAATAAGGAGTACCAAGGAGTAAAAGGAGTACAAGACGAATGTCTTATACTGAATAGTGTTTGATGGAATAAGGAATAAGGTTTGATAGTAATCCCCCCTCATCCTTCACCCTTCACCTCTCAACGGTAATTACTATCGTCTTGTACTCCTTGAACTCCTTGTACTCCTTGAACTCCTTTAAAAAGAATGATATACCCACAGAACTTCGAACAGAAAATAGGATTTACAGAGATTAAGTCTCTGCTTAACGAGAGATGCCAGTCGTCACTCGGAAGAGAACAGGTTGGCGAAATACATTTTTCTGACGATGCCGGTGAGATTAGCGAATGGCTGAGTCAGATACGCGATCTTCGAAAATTGAAAGAAGAGCGTGAGGATCTTCCTTTGCAACATTTCTACGATATGCGTGACAGTATTGCCCGTATGCGACTTGAAGGCACACACATGGAAGAGGAAGAGCTTTTCAACCTGAAGAAATCGCTTGATACTATTGACGCACTTATTAAAATAGTCCGTAATGACAATATAGAAGAAGATTCTGAGAATGAAGAGCCTCTAACGCCCAAAGAGGCTTTGGGACATGGCAAGACATATCCTTCTCTCTACCGTATGGCTGATGGCGTAGCTACTTTCCCTGAGATTGTCCGTCTTATTGACAGGACTCTTGACAAATTCGGCAAGGTAAAGGATAGCGCCTCCCCTACCCTTCAAAGGATTCGTAGGGAACTGGCTCAGACGGAGGGAAGTATCTCACGTATTCTTGGTGGGATTTTGCGTTCTGCCCAGTCAGAAGGATTGGTAGAAAAGGATGCAGCCCCAGCCTTGCGAGACGGTCGTCTCGTGATTCCTGTAGCCCCAGGTCTGAAGAAAAAAATTCGTGGTATAGTGCATGATGAAAGTGCATCAGGCAGAACGGTTTATATCGAACCAGCTGAGGTCGTGGAGGCAAATAACAAGGTTCGTGAACTGGAGAATGATGAGCGTCGTGAGGTAATCCGCATTCTAAAGGAGATAGCAGCCGAGATTCGTCCATGGTGGAAGGAAATGCTCGACTCATACACATTCCTTGCAAAGATCGATTTCGTTAATGCCAAGGTTTGTCTTGCTGAATACCTAAAAGCCATTGAGCCTCAGATAAAGATGAAGCCTATGGTGGATATGATAGAGGCTCGTCATCCACTTCTTCAGCTATCTCTCCAGAAGCAGAACAAGAAGGTTGTTCCTTTGGAGATAAGACTTACGGCAGAGAAGAGAATCCTTATCATTTCCGGTCCTAACGCAGGTGGCAAATCCGTCTGCCTCAAAACAACGGGATTGATACAGTACATGCTCCAATGCGGTCTATCAGTTCCAGTCAGCGCGAGAAGTACTTTTGGCGTTTTCTCTGATATTATGATAGATATTGGCGATGAGCAAAGTATTGAGAATGACCTTTCTACATATTCTTCTCATCTTACCAACATGAAGAATATGATACGTCAGGCAAGTCGTCAGACTTTGATTCTCATTGATGAGTTCGGCACAGGAACAGAACCGGGAATTGGCGGAGCAATAGCAGAGGCCGTTCTTCAGAAATTCTGCGAGCACGGAGCCTTCGGAGTAATCACTACTCACTATCAGAATCTCAAGCATTTTGCAGATTCTCACGAAGGAATTGCCAATGGTGCCATGCTCTATGACAGGCATGAAATGAAGGCTTTGTTCCAGTTGCAAATTGGTCGCCCGGGCTCTTCCTTTGCAATTGAAATTGCAAGAAAAATCGGGCTTCCAGAGGATGTAATAAAAGCCGCTTCTGATATTGTAGGACAAGACTATATCCAGAGTGACAAGTATCTTCAGGATATTGTTCGCGACAAGCGTTACTGGGAGTCAAAGCGTCAGGCTGTGCATCAGCGAGAGAAGGATATTGAGAAGACAATAGCCAAATATGAGAGTGGTCTGACAGAGGTGGAGCAAGAGCGTAAGGCTATTCTCCGTCATGCAAAGGAACAGGCTCAGGAGATAATCCGTGAGGCTAACAAGCGCATAGAGAATACGATACGAGAAATTCGTGAGGCTCAGGCAGAAAAGGAGGCTACCCGAAAACTGCGTGAGGACATCAAAGCCTTTGAGGTTGAGGTGAATGAGTTTGACTCCACCGCCAACGACGAGGCTATCGCAAGAAAGATTGCCCAGATTCAGGCAAGGCGCGAAAGGAAGGCTCTGAAAAAGAAGGATGCAGCTACTAATCCGCAAAACCAAACGGATAATAAGGTTGTTTCTGAGACAAAGACCGAGAGTAAGGCTTCGGGAAAGGCATTTGCCGAAGGTGATTCTGTCCGTATCAAGGGTACGAAATCTGTAGGTAGGATTGACTCTATTGATAGCAACGGCAAGATGGCGGTTGTAATCTTTGGAGATATGCGAACAAAGATGAGGACAGAACGACTTGAACATGCTGATGCTCCTGCTCCTTCACAAGATTCTTCAGAAAACAAGCACGCCAATCTTCTTAATGTATCTCTTGAGAAGACAACACGAGAGACGATAGACAACAGGCGTTCTTCTTTCCGTCAGGAGATTGACGTAAGGGGCATGAGAGGTGACGAGGCTATGAATGCCGTTCAATACTTTATTGACGATGCCATTCTTGTCGGAGTCACTCAGGTCAGAATCCTTCATGGCAAGGGCAATGGCATTCTCCGTCAGCTTATCAGGCAGTATCTCAATACAGTGCCAAACGTGCTCTCTGCACGAGATGAGCATATTCAGTTTGGTGGTGCCGGAATCACGGTTGTTGAACTGGAATAGAAATCCGTAGGAACTCCCCTACCCTAAAACAAGAAAAATATGCGAACATTCAGATTCCTTGATCCTGATCACGAGTGGAGACACATCGGCAGGAAACAGTTGCATCCATATTACTTAAAGATGCCTCACAAGCATCTCTTCTGCCCTACGAGAGTTGAGAGTTTCATAGAGTATGTGGATTTGGATATCTATCAAAAAATCCGTGAGGATTTTCTGAATGGTCGTTTCTGCTATCTTGCCAATAATGACGAGTATGCGTATATGCTCTTGTTCGACCTTATGAACGGCTATCCAGATTCTGCCCTTGACCGTGATTTCGAGAAACTGGATGATCAGCTTGGAGTACTGAGAAGACTTTCCGAGCCTGTGGAGAGTTTCTTCCAGGCATACATCAACAACTCGGAATACAAGGGGTATCTGAAAATGGAACGTAAGGGATTGATGAAGGAGTTCGTGGATTCAAACGTGAATTCATTCCGTTTTCCTTATCATGACGTGATAAAATATGAGGCTATTGATCGTACCGTTCTGAAAAGGGATCATAAATGGAGAATGGTTGATACGACCAAGCCTCTTGAAGTTGAGAAAGAATTTGAACCGTTCTTCATGAATCCTGCCGAGGCTATGCGACAGAAAAGATGGAATTTGTATAGCGCATCTAATATGACATTCGAAAGTCTTATAGCCTCAATGGACAATAGAGACTGGAAAGAATACATGGATGAGCGCAAGGCTTTTCTCTCCGGTCATTTCCGTGATCTTACATACAAACCTGCCATAGCCCTACACCTTTATTATGATGTGCTCGGCGGTCAGGAAAAAGCAGAGAATACGGATGAAGAAAAACTCGAGAATGAGCTTTGGGTGTTAAGACAAATTGGCTTAAAAGAATAATTCGTAATAGAAAAGCACCTGATGGTGCTTGGTTGTTTTAGAAAGTAAATTAGGAGTAAATTCATTCAGTAAATTATTAGGAAAAATATAAAATTTCCTTGCGACGAATGTCGCTCTGTAATTTACTGAATTAATTTACTCCTAATTTACTTTCCAAAACTCGCGCAAGCGATAGTCTTATTTCTGGTACTTCTCTATTTCCTTGAGATTATCGCGGATCTCCTTGTCAGAGATAGCATAGTTACGAAGATCACCATTGATATAGAGGTCGTAAGATGGCATATCAATAAGACCATGACCAGAGAGGTTGAAGAGGATAACCTTCTTCTCGCCACTCTCCTTGCACTTAAGTGCCTCACGGATAGTAGCAGCAATAGCATGACAGCTCTCTGGAGCAGGAATGATACCCTCTGTACGTGCAAAGAGTGTACCTGCCTCGAATGACTCAAGCTGTGGAATATCCACACCATGCATCATATTGTCCTTAAGGAGCTGACTCACGATAACACCTGCACCATGATAGCGAAGACCACCTGCATGGATGTTAGCAGGCTTGAAGTTATGACCGAGTGTGTACATTGGGAGAAGTGGTGTATAACCTGCCTCGTCACCGAAATCATACTCGAACTTACCACGTGTAAGCTTTGGACAACTCTCTGGCTCTGCTGCAATAAACTCTGTTGTCTTACCGTCCTTGAGATTATGACGCATGAATGGGAATGCAATACCACCGAAGTTACTACCACCACCGAAACAAGCGATTACGGTATCAGGATATTCACCTGCCATCTCCATCTGCTTCTCTGCCTCAAGACCGATGATTGACTGATGAAGTGCTACGTGGTTAAGAACAGAACCAAGAGTATATTTACAGTTAGGAGTTGTAGTTGCAAGCTCTACAGCCTCAGAGATAGCTGTACCAAGTGAACCTGGGTGAGTAGGATCTTCTGTAAGGATATTCTTACCAGCACGTGTTGACATAGAAGGTGAACCAGTAACGGCAGCACCGAATGTGCGCATGATACTGCTACGGTATGGTTTCTGCTGCATTGTTACCTTAACCTGATATACGGCAGCCTCAAGTCCATAAACCTTTGCTGCGTATGAAAGAGCAGCACCCCATTGTCCGGCACCTGTCTCTGTTGTTACGTTAGTAGTACCCTCCTGCTTTGCATAGTAACATTGTGGAAGAGCAGAATTGATTTTGTGAGAGCCAAGTGGATTCACACTCTCATTCTTGAAATAGATATGTGCAGGAGTATCAAGAGCCTCCTCAAGTGCGTATGCACGAACAAGTGGAGTTGAACGATAATATCTATACTTCTCCTGAACTTCCTCTGGAATATCAATCCAAGCGTGCTCTGTGTCAAGTTCCTGAACGCAGCACTCGCGTGGGAAAATATGAGCAAGGTCGTCAACGCCTACTGGCTCATGTGTTGCTGGATTGAGTGGTGGGAGTGGCTTGTTAGGCATATCAGCCTGAATGTTATACCACTGTGTAGGAAGTTCATTTTCCTGGAGAATAAATTTCTTCTGTTTCATTTTATTTAGCTAATAGTTATTTGTTTCTTGATTTGCAAGTGCAAATATAACACTAAAAATCGACTTTACAAAGAAAAACAGTAAAAAAAATCTCCAGAAAGAGCAATTATCTTTCTGGAGAAATATCTGAATAACTATTTTTTTCTATTTCCTAAGACTTATACGCAGCCATTACCTTATTATAATATTTCTGCGTACCCTTGACCGTATATCGAATGCCACCATTCCAAATTCGTATGGCACGCTCAATATCGTTGGTCGGATTGTACTTACTCATGATAAGTACAAACATTTCCCTACTTTTCTTCACATTGAAACGATCCTTCAACGTGTACTTTTTCTTTGATCCCCTACTACGGAGAATCAAATTGCAATCCTCTACGAGAATTGGCTTTATCTGCATCGCACCACAGCAATTTCCATTCTGGGCTTTTGCATTTCCTTCACTCTCAACTTGGGTTATAGCTTCCATCAGAGGCTCCCAGTCGAATATTGTCTCACTACTCTCTTCAGCACTTGCCTTTACGGCTACAAAAACCATTAATACTGTAAATACTAAAATCTTTGCAATCCTTGATACAATCATAACTAAAGTTTTTATGGAACTTGAGTTCTTGCAGTGAGCGTCTTCTCGTCGATGGGGAGTATTGTAGCTATTGCGTTGCCTACACTCTCTTCATGATTCATCAAAGGATAAATACATGGAGGCAGGCTCACTGCACTCTTGACAGATGCAACTATCGTGTAGCGTCACATTCCATCAGGTTCCAATTCATAATGCGGTATAAAGTCATCCTACACAAAAACTTTAATACCATTATCGTATGCAAAGTTACGATTAAAATATGACATTTAGAAACATTTTAAGACTTATTATAATATAAAGTATAGTTCTTTGACATTAATCAAAGCCAAAATGCTTACATTTTATAATTTTTTGCGTTTTTAAACACTAATATTTGTGCACGAGCACAGAATAGCTTTTTTGATACTTAATATCAATATAAATCGAAGAATAAAACAAAATCTCGGGCTCTTCCGATCTATCCAGTTATTCCAGTATATCTGGCAATTCTAGTATATCTATTAATTCTAGTGTATCTAGCTTTTCAGGGAAAAGCACACAAAAAAGAGCTTCAGAATTCTAATTCTGAAGCTCTCTTTGAAAGGAGGCGGCTACCTACTCTCCCGCATTGCATTGCAGTACCATCGGCGCAAGCAGGCTTAACTTCTCTGTTCGGAATGGGAAGAGGTGGAA
>CACYXI010000099.1 GCA_902778265.1 uncultured Bacteroidales bacterium
ACGATTATCATGCAGCTATCAACGCTGCGTGACGACAAAGTGTTAAATATATAGTTAAAAATAGAAATTTACTTGGAATTTAACATAGAATGCGGATTTATAACGGACCTACAACGGACTTATATAGTCTCTGTTTTTTCTTTATGCAAGGAAAGCCTTGGCAGCACCAAACTTTAGGAACAAGTCAAGGCGTATAGGGATGTGCTTTGTATCGTCTGTAACGAAGAAACGGACTATTTCCTTATCCTTATTACCATCTTTCTCCACGTATGAGAGCACAAGACAATCGTACTTAGTGCCGTTGTCTGCCTTAACATTATCCTTGCCACGATAGATGAGTTTTGCCTTGGTAAGCTCTGAACCGCCTGTAATGTCAATGTTCACCACATGACCTTTCTTCCAGTTGGTTGGATCGAAGTTACGTGCACGAAGGAAGATGTTGAGCATATCAAAGACGCAATGGTCATAGGTCTTCTTCTCCGTTGAAACCGTACCATCTGAATGTTGATGACGCATAGAGACCGCGCATTTGCCATTAGGATAACTGTATGAAGCCTCATCCACATAGTATCGTTTTCCTTCATGCGCAACCTTCTTATAGTAAAGCGGAGCCATATCACGTGAAGAGTGAACGAGCAACGTATCACGCATTCTGAAGAACTTATCCACTTTCTTTGAAGTAGAGGTAGTCAGACTGCACTTAAACGATGGTGTGCCGTTGTAGGTGCTATAAACCGTTGACATATTAGCCGTACCAGCCTTTACCCAGATGAACTTCCAGTTGAAGTAAAGGTTATAGTTTATCTTCTCATTGCCAGACAGGGCTGTATTGCGAAATGTACATTGCGCATTTGCCTGAGAACAGATGAGCATAGAGAAGAATATGAGTAGAGTTGTTATTTTCTTGTTCATAGTCATACTATTTTTAAGTTTCTGAGGGCAAAGGTAATGTTTTTCGAGAAACCACCCTACTCCTTTTTCCCTATATCGGAAGGGGATTTTCCCTATAATAAATTAAAAATGAAAAGTGAAAAATGAAAAATTAAGCCCCTCTCCACGCTCACTCTTAAAGGGAAGATCCAGTTCATGGTAGGAAGTCTTCCTTTAAGGGAGATTTAGAGGGTCTTGTATTTTTCATTTTCCACTTTTCATTTTTCATTTAAAGCGCCATTCCATCGAGGCTATACTGCTTTTCGTTCTTCTCAATTACCAATCTACCATTAACCATACGCTTTGTCGTGCGTGGTGTGCTTATTGGGTTCTGAGTAACGGTATTGATACCAGTTGAGAAAGAATCATATATTGAGCGTGGTGTTTCGTAGGTGTATGTGAGAGCCTTTGAGTTAGCCTCTTTATTGAAATTAACACTACCCTCTTCTATCACAACCTTAGCCTTAACCATACCATTAGAATCATATCCATGATTTGCAAGACTACGGAAGTTTATTGTCATTATATTATCAGCAAGTGTAACATCATTGAAATCAGCCTCGCCTATAAGTTCGTTATCAGCATATATTTTTGCCTTCATATTCTGATTGACAGCAACATCACCAATTGCAATCAACTGGAATGTGGTGAGCTTTGATAGGTTGTTACTTTCAATGGTTGAACCGTCGGCAAGAACTGGAGTTACACCATTGCGTGGGATGTCATCAATTATAGTCACCCATTTTCCCCATACAGAATTCTGATACACGTCCTTAAGTCCTTCGTAAACGTGCATATCTATAGGATAGAAATCACAAGCAAAACTACCACTACCAACTATCATCTCTTGTGGTTCCTCAGCAAGATTCACAAACAAGTCCCTATAAGTAAATGCCAAACGACCTATTTTATCCACACTACCAGGTATAATAACAGGATTTACATTACATCTATAAAACGCCTGATCTCCTATTGATTTCAAAGTAGAAGGAAAATCCACAGTCATGGCATCTTGATAATATACACTAGATCCAACCTCATAGAATGCGCTATCACCTATTGTGACAAGGTTTTCAGGCAGTTTTATGTTTTTTACCATTCTACATTCGATAAATGCAGCACTTCCAATTGAAGTTACCCCTTTGGGGATGTCGATAGCCTCAAGACTGCCACAATATGCAAATAGTTTTCTATTGACTGTTTTTAGATTTTCAGATAATGATACAGATGTAAGCTCTTTACAATCAGAAAAAGCATATTCGCCAATAGTAGTAACACTATTGGGAATATCAATAGAAGTAAGACTACGACATTCTTCAAAAGCAGAATTTCCTATAGAAGTTAAACCATTTGGAAGAGTTACATTCTTAAGGCTTTCACAATAATAGAAGGCATGATCTCCAATAGTCTTTACACCACCAAGGGATTCAATAGAAGTAAAATCATAATTAAAAGCAAACGCATAACTACCAATGTATTCTACGCTGTTAGGAATGGTATGAAAAGAGAATTTTTTATGACCATAAAAAGCGAATTCTCCAATAGCCTTGACTCCTTCTGGAATCTTCGTCGTGTAACAGCCATTAACTAGAGTATCACCTTCCGTCTTTATAATAGCATTACAGTTATTGCGACTATCATAGTATTTATTTCCTGCATCAACCGTAATTGACGACAAATTACTACACTCTTGAAAAGCACCACCTATAATAGAAGTAACACTGCTCGGAATAGTAACAGACACAAGATTTCCACAAAGAGCAAATGCTGCACCATTAATTACTTTAACACCTTCTGGGATATTCAAAGATACTATAGGACAAGCATAAAAAGCCAGACTTGCAATTTCTTTTACACTTTTAGGTATTATTGTATTGACACAACCTTGAATAAGCACATCACCATCTTTTTGAATGAGAGCATTACAGTTATCACGACTATCGTAATACTCGTTTCCTTCATCCACCTTTATGGAAGTCAAAACATAGTCATATGTAAATGGACTGCCTTCCATGGTTGACAAACTGCTTGGGATTGTCAATGTTTTAAGATTATAAAGACAAGAGAATGACTGGTGTCCTATTTTCTTTACTCCATTAGGAATTTCAAGAGTTTCCAGTTTGTTACACGCACAAAAGGCGTATTGCTCTATAGATTCAAGATTTTTTGAAAGAGTCAATGAAGATAAGCCATAACATTCAAAAAAGGCGAATTCCTTGATACATATAACATTATCAGGAATCACTATGGAAGAAAGTGATTCACAACCATCAAAAGTTCTCTCCTCAATTATCTTCAGGCTCTTAGGTATTGTTATCGATTTTAATCTTGTACAACATTCAAAAGCCCCCTTTCCTATAGATGAGATATTATCTCCCATCGTTATTTCCTTAAGCATAGAACAAAACCCAAAAGCATATTCACCAATTGAAGTTATACTATTAGGCAATGTTACTGACACAAGTCCAATACTATTATAAAAAGCATTATTTCCTATTGAAGTAACTTTATATGTTACACCCTCATAAGTCACCTCAGAAGGGATTGTAGCACTTACATCAGACCAATAAGAAGGAGCACGATTCAATTCTACCGTGTTCGAACTTAACTTGTTGTAATAAAAACCATCAACCTCAAATGGATCTTCGTCTGCACTTGCAATTACTGGGCATACCATCATGATGATAGCCAGAATGAATTTGTAGTAATAATGTTTCATATAATTAGTTCTTGTTTTATCGTTTTTTATTTGTTAATAATGAATCAGGAGTAACTTATATTATTCACTTTTCATTTTTCATTTAATAATTCTCTGGTGCTCTGATTCCCTTTTCGCGAGCACGCTCGGCATTACGTTGCTTTATGGTCTTTTGCTTGTCAGCCTTCTGCTTGGTAATCTCGCCAGGCTTCTGCTTGTCGAGAGGATGGGCAAGGAGATTCCAGTCGCGTGTCACGTCCCATTTCTCGCGACAAGTAACCTTCTCGTGATAGTAATATACCTCTTCTGGCTGAATGTTCTCTTCAAAATTACCGGTGTCCCACTTACCATTATTGTTAGTATCTATGAAAGCACGAAGGTAATAATCATCTGGCTTGACATAGTAAAATTCCGCGATTCCATCGACGGTAAGGGCTTGTTTCAGCACTTTTTCGCTCTTATCGAGCATCTGCACGACAATAGCAAGACTGTCACCTCCCGGATAATGAGGCTTAACGAATAGTGAACTGAACTCATCGGAAGATTTTACCTTGATGCCAGCCTTATAAGGGTTGGATGTCTTCCCGTAAATATCCTCAAAGGCGAGGGTGTCAACCTCGAAACTGTACTCAGCACCTTCACGCCACTCTGCTATTATCTCAAGGTTGCGAGGAGTGGCACTCTCCGACTGTCGCTGACGCAATACAAAGCGGTCGTTATACCATTTGTCATCTTGCTTTACATATAGATGAATAGCGGCAGTATCAATTCTTTGGATAGGAGTAGGCATATTGATGTAGATACTCTGATCCGGTGCCATCTGCTGACTAATCTCATACTTAGGCTCAAGAGGCTTAGACGGGAATATGGTATCTGTAACCTCCTCGCCACGCTTACGCCTCTTAGCGAGTCTCTTCTCCCAGTCCTCAATGTCCTTCTTCAACTGCTTCATACGCTTTTCGTATGGTTGCTTTGACAGGACTTCAAGGGCAGAATCCGTCTGAAGCACAAGATTGCCGAGAGAGTCGGTTGCATCATAGGTCAAATCCATTCTCAACGTATCATTATTAATCAGAACAGAATCCTTTATCCAATATGTGAGAGTATCAAGCTTTGGAGTGTATTCAAGCACAAAAGCATCGGTTTCATCGAAGTTGAGACCTTTAATCTGTGGCATAACCTTACTTGGTCCACTAAAGAATATCTGGAACATATTAGCTTCCTTGCGCTCTACCTTTAGGAAGAAACGATCTACCTGTTCCTTGACAAACTGACGAAGAACGATATTGTCTGGTCGGAAATGTGTATAAGACACCTGCTTGATGTCGCGAATATGGATAGTATCAGACCAGATAGTGTCCTGACGCATATCTGGTGCACAGGTAGGCACAATAACGTCATGATTGTAGGCAAAGGCCTCTGCCGCCTGTGAATACATAAAGTTATCATCCATATCATTGAGAGCAACAACACGATATGAGCCAGGAGCAATACCACGAATAACGAAATGACCTCGTGAGTCGGTTCTTGCCACACGAAGAAGCGGCTCTTTAACAAAGATAGTATCAAAAGCGCTGATAGGTGTGCCGTTGTCAATACTATCCAACTGACTATCAGTAAGGCGATAAAGTCCTACGAGCGAGCCTTTGACAGGTTCAAGATTCTCAGCTTCGAGTACCGTTCCTGAAACCTCGAGGGTATCTATCTGACTGCCAGTAGAGAAACTGTAAGTATAGTTTCCAAGTGGATTGCCCTCATTATTGTCTGTGATGGCATCTGAGAAATCAACGGTATATGTGGTGTTATCCCTAAGTTCGTCCTTGAGTTCAACGATGATACGCTTACCGGCAGCCTTTATCTCTGGCTGTTCTGCCTGAGGTGGTGAGATAACCACCTTCTCACTCGCATTCTCAAGTTTGATATACTCATCGAAATTGATAATAACCTTATTGCTCTTGCAGTTAGTGCCTCTATCTACAGGAGATGCACTAACAACACGCGGTGGTGTCTCGTCGAACCAACCGCCGTCAGGATTGCCCATACGAGCGCAGGAGGTGAAGAGGAAAAATAAGAGCCCCACTCCCGGCACTACGTGCCACCCTCTCCCCAAGGGGCGAGGGAAAAGATAGTTTTTAACGCTATTTAGAATTCGTATATTCACTTATATCCAATTTATAATATGCCCTTTTCCTGAACCTCATGATTTGAAATACTAACGTCCCCCTCGCCCCTTGGGGAGAGGGTGTCACATAGTGACGGGTGAGGGGCGATTCATCTCTATCAACGCCTCCACATAATCTCTTGAATTAGAGAGTCTTGGCACTTTATTCTGACCACCGAGCTTTCCACGACTCTTCATCCATTGCTCAAAGAGACCTTGACGAGCCTTGACTATCTTTAGGCATACCATATTGATGTCCTTATAACGCTTTGCCTCATAGTCAGAATTGAGTTCCTGAAGCTTAGAATCGAGAGCATCGGCAAACTCATCCAAGTCCTCTGGTTCTTTAGAGAACTCTATAACCCATTGATGATGAGGAATAACGCCCTCGCTTCTAAAGACTGGAGCGGCTGTATATTCCCGAACCTGAGCATTACATTTCTGACAAGCGAACTTCAAACCCTTCTCTGCATTATCCACGATAAGCTCCTCGCCAAAGGCATTGATAAAATGCTTTGTGCGACCAGAGATATAGAACTTATAAGGATTCTTTGAGGTGAAGATAACCGTATCGCCTATCATATATCGCCAAAGTCCGCAACTCGTACTGATAAGCATAGCGTAGTTTTTGCCCATTTCAACTCCTTCGAGTGGCACTATGTTTGGATTATCCTTTCCAAACTCATCCATTGGCAAGAACTCATAGAAGACATCGTAATCGAGCATAAGGAGCATCGACTTATCGTTAGGATCATTCTGCAACCCGAAGAAGCCCTCAGAGGCATTATAAGTCTCCATATAGTGCATCTTTGGAGAAGTGATAAGTTGCTCATACTGATCACGATAAGGAGTAAAGGCAATACCACCGTGGAAGAACACCTCAAGATTAGGCCATACCTCCTCAAGATGCTGTTTACCTGACAGTTCCATAACACGCATCAATACAGACATCATCCACGATGGAACACCTGAGATATTCGTCACGTCCTTGTCAAGGCATTGGGCTGCAATACGGTCACGCTTAACCTCGAAATCAGATATCAATGCCGTCTTCTTATCTGGTACTCGCACAAGATTTACAAGTGGATTGATATTCTCGATAAGGATAGCACTAAGGTCGCCAACGAGAGAACCTGCCACGTTATAGTTTGGCGAGTGCGAACCGCCAAGAATGAGCGAACGACCATCGAACAATCTGCTCTTCGGATTATTCTGAAGATACATAGCCACAGCATCATTACCTCCCTGATAATGAATATGTTTCAATCCATCGGTACTAACAGGAATGAACTTTGACTTATCGTTAGTTGTACCCGAAGACTTGGCATACCATTTCACCGTTCCTGGCCAGAGAACATCCTTCTCTCCATGACGCATACGGTCAATGTCGCCTTTCAACTCCTCGTAGGTATTGACTGGCACATTATGGGCGAAATCCTCATAAGACTTCGTCATATTGAAAATATGGTTTCTTCCGTATTCTGTATCGCTCGCACGGCGAAGCAGACTCATAAGGACATCATGCTGCATCTGAGCACCCTCATTCATGTGGCGCCCAAGCTCTTTCTGTCTCTTTAGGAAGTATAGTCTTGCTATGGATGTTATGCTCATTTTTACCTTATTTGCTAATTAATCTTGCAAAATTACGAAATAACTCGCAGAAAACAAAATATCCTAACATTTTTTGACATTCCCCACCCTATTGCAATATACAAACGCAAAGACACGAAGATAATAAAACCTCCACGTCTTTGCGTCAAAAATGTAGATGTAAATAAAATGTACAAAATTATTTTTTATCAAGAATTAGAGAATTAGAGATTTATTTTTTGAATTTTAGGAGAATTTGAGAATTGTCGCTTACGCTCCTGCAATCACGGCCATTCCCAATGCTACGTGAGTAGCAAAAATTCTCTCTTTCGCATTAATTCAAAAAACTCTAATTCTCTAATTCTTGATTATAAAAATAATCCTGTACATTTACTTATTTCTTCTTATGCTGCTTGGGATGCAACTTCACATCCAACTTGAAATTCATGCGCAACTCCTTGACAACAGACTTCGGGAGATAGACGTGAGCCTGACCATCACCCGAATCAAACAGGAACTCCAAGCGCTTGCCACCCAATGGTTTCTTAACCACCTTACATTTCACAGTAACAGACTCGCCCATACCTCCACTACCAGAAGTTGCACACCCCTGAAACTCTGTCGTGTCATCCACATCCTTATCGTAGAGAACCATGATATTATCGATAGTGGCAAAAGCCTCATCGGTATTAGAACCAAGCCATACAACGGTCTCTTTCACGTTCTTAACCTGCATACCGAGAATAGCATCTGCCCCTAAGAATTTGGATGTGCGAGCCAGACTCATATAGTAGCCAATAGAGTCATTATCAAACCGATATGTAAAGATACTGTAATCGCCATTATCTGTTTCCGACTCAGCGACTTCCACTCTCATACCTACTCCCTTCTGTGCTGATGCCGACATAGTAAACAGCAACAAACAGACGGTTAGCGTCCATAATAAATATCTCTTTTTCATGTTCTTAATTATTAATGCTGAATATGTTATTTCTATCCATTTGGCAAAAATACAAAAAATCTCACAAAACACCAAACATCCTAACATTTTTTGACATTATATGCGAAGTTCTCCTGACGTTTAAATATAAGACAAACGCAAAGACGCTAAGACGCAGAGATTAATTTTGAACACGGAAATCACAGAATTAACGTAATGTTATTGAGAAATTTCCTATGCTCTGAAAACTCAGCGACTTAGCGTCTTTGCGTTATCAAAAAAGTCCGAATGTCTATTCTTTCAAACCATTGACATTGAATTTCTTGCCGTTCTTTACGATTACGACCTTGCCATTCACAAGATACTTGCCATCCTTTTGTCTGTTATCAGAATTGACATCAGCAATACCTGTACCTTCAAGCTGCTTATAAGTCTCTTCAGCCTCAACAAGAAGATCATAATTCAAAACAAGAGCTTGCAGTTCCTTACTTAGAGCATCGTATGTCTTGCGTGCAGCCTCTATCTTTGACTTGCAGGCATCGGTAAACTCTACTTTTCCAATAGTAGCAATCTTACCATTTACAGCCTTTATCTCTTCAGGAAGATTGGCATCCTCAATAATTCTATACTCTTTCCAAAATTCCGCAGCCTCGTATGCCTCCTTACAACCTGGAAGCACATGGAATACAGCATCGTCATGGAGGTAAAATCTACTGGCAACAGGCGGAGTCGTAGCCAGGCAAGTAACATCTGTAATTTTATTACAGTTTATAAAAGCACCATCAAGAGCATAGCCACCACCAACCATAGTCACGCTACTTGGAATAGTGATTGTAGTGAGACTTGAACAATCCTCAAAAGCCCAGCGAGCTAATTCTGTCACAGATTCAGGAATAGTGACAGACGCAAGATTACTACAACCACTAAAAGTGGAATTCTCAATACGCTTCATTGAGTTTGGAATATTGATAGAAATGAGACTTGAACATCCTGCAAAAGCACCATACTCTATGTTTGTCACACTATTAGGTAATTCAATTGAGGCGAGACTTGAACATTCGCCAAAAGCGCCATTCCCTATAGTTTCTAGTGATTTCGGCAAAAGAACCGATGTTAGCACTTTACAGCCCGAGAATGTACACATTTCTATACTCTTCACAGACTCAGGAATTGTGATAGAAGTGAGACTTGAACAACGACTGAAAGCCCACCTTCCTATACTGGTTACAGAGTTAGGAATATCAACCGAAGTAAGATTTGAACATTCAGCAAAAGCCGACTCCCCTATGCTTGTTACAGACTCAGGAATTGTAACTGAGGTAAGATTTGGACAGTAATAGAAAGTCTTATCCGCAATTCTTGTAACAAGGCTTGGGATTGCAATTGAGGTTAATTTCTCGCAAAAATGGAATGCCGCATCACCTATACTTGTTACAGAATTTGGAATTGTAATTGAAGAAAGGCTAACACAACCTTTGAAAGCATAATTACCAATGCTTGTCACAGAATTAGGAATCGTGACAGAAACAAGGTTCATGCAATCAACAAAAAGCGAATCTTCAATACTCGTCACCGAGTTAGGAATCGTTATAGAAGTTAACCCCAAACAACGTTTGAATGCTTCATCTCCAATAGACGTTACAGACTCAGGGATTGTAATCGAAGGGAGAGCTTCACAATTTCTGAAAGCACAATCTCCAATACTTGTTACAGAGTTAGGAATAATTGTATTTCTGCAACCCGCAACAAGTTTGTTTGTTGCAGTTTCAATTAGAGCATTACAATTTTCTCTACTATCAAAAGCCGTATTACCTTCTTCCACAGAAATGGAAGTAAGAGCTGAACAACCTACAAAAGCCAACTCCCCAATACTTTTCACATCTTTGTGAATAGTGACAGATGTAAGCCCAGTACAATCTCTAAAAGCTAATTTTCCAATGCTTGTAACAGAATTTGGTATTGTGATAGAAGTAAGACTCTCACAACCATCGAATGTCGAAGCTCCGATACTCGTCACAGAGTTCGGGATATTAACAGATGCAAGTTCGCAGCATTCAGAAAAAGCAAATTCTCCAATGCTTTTTACAGAATTAGGAATTGAGATAGAAGATAGTTTCGAACAACTATAGAAAGCCCCATCTCCTATACTCACCAAAGAGTTTGGCAAAGTACATGAAATTAGATAATAACAACAGCCGAAAGCAGAATTCCCAATGGTTGTCACAGAATTAGGAATAGTAACAGAAATAAGATCCACACAATTATCAAATGCATTATTCCCAATGCCTGTTACATTATACTCAACACCATCATTAACAACTGTTGAAGGGATAATGACCGTACAGGTAGAATGATCATAAGCAGACCCTACACCTGCAAATTCCGCCTCTTTCGTTTCGTTATTAAGATTGTAGTAATGACCGTCAATTTCAGTCTGAGCAAACCCTACTACTGACACTATGAGCATCAGCAGTAAAGCCGTAATTTTGTGGTAGTTTTTTGTCTTCATATAATTTATTTACACTTTGTTTTTAATAGTTTTTCAAGTTACACAAATCCAGAATCGTCCATAAGGCTCTGGATTTGAGAAATATAACCAACGTCTATCTATTCAGCCAAACCATTGACATTGAATTTCTTGCCGTTCTTTACTATTACGACCTTGCCATTCACAAGATACTTACCATCCTTCTTGCTACTGTCAGAATTCATGTTGTCAATACCAGAAGCTGATTTTGCAAGAAAATTATATTCCTCCTCTGCTGCAGTAAGTACATTATAATTAGACACAAGAGCCTGTTTGTCTTTACTGAGAGAATCATACAAAGAGCGTGCAATATCTATTCTTTCCTTACACTCATCTGTATATCCAACTGCTCCAATACAAATAATCCTGGTTTCAACAGCAATAACTGTTGCCTCAGCATCCTCCACAATCTTAAAGTCTTTCCAATAATCAGCGGCTTCGTATGCTGCCTTGCAACCAGGAAGCACATGAACTGTTATGGAATTATCCTTAAAAACATACTCATCCTCAATAGATGGCGGATTCTTACTTAGGCAAGTAACATCAGTAAGACTGGTGAGACCGTATGAATTAAAAACATTTTTATCAATATGAATCATAGAACTTGGCAAAGTGATTGAGGCGAGAGCATCACAATCCATGAAAGCCTCCAGACCTATACCATACAACAATTCAGGAAGAATTACTTCCGTGAGATTTTCACATCTTTCAAAAGTTCCCTGCCCGATAAAAAACAGCAACGGATTAGGATTAACAAATGTTACAGATTTAAGATTAGTACAATATCCGAAAGCGAATGCCCCAAATTCAATGACGGATTTTGGAATTATAACTGAAGTGATGTTATCGCATTCATAGAAAGCATAATTTCCGATAATTTCTACCGAATTGGGAATAGAGATAGAGGCAACGCCACTATAACCGAAAGCCTTATCCTCTATCCTTTTTAGACAATTTGGTATAGTTACGGACTTCAGATTTTCACAACACCAGAAAGCACTTTCACCGATACTTGTAACATTGTATGTAGTTTCGTTATAAGTTATGGTTGAAGGAATTGTGATAGTACCAACATACTCATCTTCATCAGAAGCATCATCACCCTTATAAGTAACACTTGCCTCTTTTATCTCGCTATTGAGATTATAGTAAATACCATCAATCTCTACATCATGCGCATACCCTACCCCTGACACCATGAGCATCAGCAGTAACGCCATGATTTTATGAAAGTTACTTATCTTCATATATTTTTTTATTTAAGTTTCAGAAGTTAAGAATTGCCTGGAAGGCAATACTATGAGTACCCCCTTACATACGAGTAAAACGAGGATGTGCGGGGATTAAGTCCATAATCCTTCTACTGCCTGGAGGGCAGTACATCGCAGGAAGTCATGTGTTAAGCCAATCAGGTACAGCCTTCCAGGCTGGAAGTGGATGTTGTTGTTTCCTGTCCGAGGGCATCCTCTCCTTCGTCGAGTATGCACCTCGGTTACTCATAGTGTTGCCTTCCAGGCAATTCTGGATTTGAGAAATATGACCAACGTCTATCTATTCTGCAAGACCATTGATATTGAACTTCTTGCCGTTCTTTACAATCACGACCTTGCCTTTCTCAAAATACTTACCATCTTTTGGGCTGTCATCAGAATTGAGATTGGCAATACCAGTACCTTCAAGCAGTTTGTAAGCCTCTTCAGCCTCAATCAAAAGATCATAATTCAAAACGAGAGCTTGCTGTTCTTTACTGAGAGCATCGTATGCCTTTCGTGCAGCCTCAATCTTTGACTTGCAAGCATCGGTAAACTCTACATTTCCAATAGCTTCAATCAAATTAGTTGCAGTCAAAGCCTCTTCTTCATCATCCAAAACTACATCATCAATAATCTTTTCAAAAGAACTCCATCCTATAGAATTGGAATAGATTTCTTTACAACCAACAGGCACATGCAATTCATCGTGAACCGAGAATGCATAGTAATCAACATATTGTGGTATCTTTGAACGATTAGTTACAGATGTAAGATTACCGCATTGTCCATAGTCATAGAATGCAAAATCTCCAATACTCGTCACAGAAGCTGGTATAGTGACAGAGGTGAGACCTGAACAACCAGAAAAAGCATCCTTATCTATAGTTATCACCGAATTCGGAATAGTAACAGAAGTTAGATCGTTACAATAATGAAAAGCCTGAAATCCAATGCTTGTCACAGACTTTGGAATTTCGATTGATGCAAGCCTCCAACATCCTGCAAAAGCAAAATCCGGAATTTTCGTTATTCTCTCTGGAAGATTAACCGATGTGAGACTTCTGCATCCCCAAAAAGCACTTATACCAATGCTGGTCACAGACTCAGGAATAGAAATTGAGGTAAGACTGTAACAACCATCGAAAGCATAATCTCCAATGCTTGTCACCTCATCAGGAATTGTAATCGAGGCAAGACTGGCACAATCAAGGAAAGCATACTCCTCAATCTTCGTAACAGAATTAGGAATGACAACAGAAGTGAGAGACTCACAGCCAGAGAATGTGTGACCTTCAATACTCATCACGCCTTCTGGAATTATAACAGAAGATAGTTTTTTGCATTCCGCGAAAGCAGCATTTCCGATGCTTGTCACGGAATTTGGAATAGTGATTGAGGCAAGATTTGAACACCATGAGTATTTGTATGTCGTTTAATATCAATGATTTATGTATTAAACGATAGAAAAGTAAAGCAGTAGATTCTATAGATTGGGGGAAAGACGAATATTTAATGTTTTTAACTTTTATAAACCACAAAATGACGCTCTTTGTGCATAAACTATTACCTTTTTTCTAAACATTGAAATGATGAGATAAGCAAGCCCGATGGCAACAATTACATCTACAATGTTACAAATGGTGTGCCCAAGTGCAAACTTAAAGAAAGGTTAAAACAAGTAGCGAGGATGAATTTGAACTTGAGGAATAGAAATAGGACATTGGTGATGGATATATTGTATATGCAATATACCATAATTGGGGTAAAAAAAGAACTCCTGCGCCTGTCATTAAGACTTGCGCAGGAGTTTGTAGTCTGTTGGTTTGACGAATGGCTTTTATGCTTATTCTTCCTTCACATTTTCCTCTTCTTTATGTGTATATCCTAAAGAATTGGAGCGGTCAGGGTGGGCTTTAATCCATTCGTGAAGCTTCTTGTTGTCTTCTTGTTCATTTTCTTCGATGTCGAGTCTCATACGAAACTGTAACCATAGGCCATAAATGATGAAGACGACCAAGGCAATGAATGCAACTGCTTGAATTATACTCATAGCCCATCAGATGTTATTCCAGCCAATCGTCATAGTCTGGTATCTCATTGGGCGGAGTAGGCTCTGGATCTGTATAACTACCACTACCAGCCAGCAACTGCATCCGATGCGTCAACAGTATAGCTATACAAGTAGGCTTCACATATTTCTTTTTTTCCATTGTATGTACTATTTACTTTATAATTACTTTTCTTCCATTATTAATATATAAGCCGCTCTTGCTTGGCTTTCCGCTAAGACGAACACCGTCTATTGTGTACCATCCGTCAAATGTAACGTCACCTGTCTTGGTGTCAATCTCACCGATGCTGGTCACCTCGCCATTGGCTCCTACAAGTTTGACGGTGATGCGCTGTGGCACGTCCTCGTCAGCCGCTGCGCCGCGGGTCATTCCGCGGGCGGGGGCATAGTCGGGCTCGTAGCCCGTCCACATCAGGTAGCACGACGTGGGACGAATCTTCGCACCGTTCTTCACTCTCACGAAGTCACCAGCCTCGACGGTAATCGTGTTGTTGTATACTCCTTGCACCTCCTTAGTCGCTCCTGCAAAGCCATACACCTTGCCGAGTTCGCCTATGTTCTCTGCTGGATGTTCGCTGTCCGAGCCGTCGTACCAGTAGCGCGGCTGGTAGGTGCCGATGAAGTCCCATTTGTTCCAGCGGA
>CACYXI010000100.1 GCA_902778265.1 uncultured Bacteroidales bacterium
ATTACGATTATCATGCAGCTATCAACGCTGCGTGACGACAAAGTGTTAAATATATAGTTAAAAATAGAAATTTACTTGGAATTTAACATAGAATGCGGACTTGCAAAGACAACAGTCTTTGAATTTTATTGCTCACTTTTACAGATAGAAAAACAGAATTTTCATACTACTCGTCAACTCGTCACCCGTAGCGCTGTAACAATATGTGCGTCAGAGAATTACACGGGTGATTCATTTCGTCTCACTCGTCACCCACTCATCACCCTCAAGTAGTATATTCATCTGATATAGAACAAGTTGCAAGGTTAATTCACTCGTCACCCTAAAAACGGGTGACGAGTGGTACGAGGGCAAATTACACGTATAATCACCACACACTCAATAAGATACAAAGAAATTGGTGACGAGTCGGGTGACGAGTGGGGTAGGTCGAATCAGCGCTGTAAGCCTCAATGACACAACAACTTACAACGTTACGGGTGACGAGTGACGAGTTTTTTCAAAACTCTTTTTCTGAATGCAAAATTGTAATATCTACATTGCAATTTCTGCGTCTTTTTTAAACTTGTATCTGATATTCCTTCATTCAGTAAATTATAAAAAGGAAATTTCCTTGAGATATATTTCGCTCCATAATTTACTGCTCTTTTGATAATTTACTTTTCAAAAAACTCATTACCGCAAGGTGACTTTTCCGTTTCCTTTTTGGGGAACACAGATCTCACAGATAACACAGATTTTCGTGTCCTTTGTGTTTTACTTCCCTATGGTCGAATAACGACAAGAGAAACAAGTCTGAGTATTTGGCTAATACAGACGCGGACAAGGTACTGCATTATGTAGCCAACCCTAATGGAAAATACTCTCTGGTGAAGCCTGACGACAAGACTAATCCATATCAGTATTACCCAGCGAACACTTTGACGAAGGAAGTTAGCATTGATGCTGACGAAAAGAGGGTTGAGACCTTCAAGGATCTCCTTGGCAATGTCATACTCCAACGAACAGTCCTTGACGACAAGCACAATCTTGATACCTATTACGTCTATGATGCAGTAGGCCAATTATGCTATGTTTTGCCTCCTTTATATCAAAAGAACGGCAAAAAGGCAATAACTGCCTACGAATATCGTTATGATAGTAAAGGAAGAATCATAAAGAAGTTTCTTCCTGGTGCTGAGTACATACAATATTGGTATGATAATGCAGACAGAATTGTTGCTATGCAGGACGGAGTAATGAGAAAGGACAACATATTTCGCTTTATGATTTATGATAACCTTGGACGGCTTGTCATCCAAGGACGATGCTCCAATTACGTTCATAATCAGTCGTATTGTGACAAAAATGCCGTTATTGCCACTTTCAATAGCGGAAACAATGGTTTTCTTGGCACAAGTTATGTTGTTCCCTCTCAGTTCCTGACGGCCGTCAATAACAGCGCACTCCTTGAGATTGCTAACTACTATGACAAGAATCAGGACAATATCAAGGGTGATATCAGTAAGTACTTTTCTGACATAAAGATTACGACTTCTGTTTCACAGAATGGACAGCAGACGGGTTCTGTTGTAGCAGCATCCAACGGTGACTTCACTGCACAGGTTATGGTCTATGACCTGAAAGGAAATCTCACGAATACATGTACAAGGGAAATAGGTGGAAGGATTACGTCTAATGCCTCTACATATACATACACAAATAAACTGTCATTCTCAGAGACATATGTCAGTATGCCAGTAGGCGGGTCTCTCGTTATCGGGGAATCCTATAACTTCAACAATAAGATAGACAAGAAGTCCTCATACACACTCTCTCTGAAGCATGGAGATAAGTTTACGAATTCTATAAGCTATGCTTATAACGAACTGGGACAGCTCAAAACGATAACTCGTCCTCTTCCAACAAGCATGAGCCGCACTGTCACCTATGCCTATGACATACGCGGTTGGCTGAAATCCATCACCACAAATAGCTTCAAGGAAGATTTGTTCTATGCCGATTGTCCTGATAAAGCATATAACTGCTACAATGGAAACATAGGCACAATGAGATGGTCGAACAGCAATTATGAGCAGATACGTGGATATAAGTTCGTGTATGATAATGCCAACAGACTTACCGATGCTCTCTATGGAGAAAGAGCCAAGTTAGACAATAAGGTAAACAGATACAATGAGGTTCTTGAGTATGATGAGAACGGCAATATCACCAGTCTCCAGCGAAGAGGCCTGAAACAGGATGGGCAGTATGGAAAGATTGATAACCTCAATCTTTCATATAATGGCAATCAGCTTTTTTCTGTAGAGGAGGATGCCAAGGACTATGACTACGCAGGATCTTTTGAGTTCAAAAAACTGAACGGCTCAGGCTACAAATATAATGAGAACGGCTCTCTTGTTGCGGACAAGAGTCGTGGCATCGCGTATATTACTTACGATTTGAATAACAACCCCGATAGCATTTTCTTCACATCTGGTAGTATGACAAGGTATGTATATAGTGCTTCTGGACAGAAACTCCGTGTTGTTCATTATACGGCTAAACGTAATATGGGGAAGACATGGGGCATTAAGCCCAAGTTCTCAATAGCCCAAATCCAGGATTCTGTTGTCACCGACTACCTTCTCGGTGGCCGTCTCGTCATGAAATATAACAACACCTTAAAAAGGTTTGTTATAGACAAGTACCTCTTCGATGGTGGATATGCTCAGGCTACATCTGCAAGTTCAACGACGGACAAGTTCGCATTCAACTATTACAACCAAGATCATCTCGGCAATAACCGTGAGGTGGTGAATGCAAGTGGTGTGGTTCAGCAGGTTACAAACTACTATCCATTTGGTGCTCCATACGCTGATGCAACCGCCGTTAAGGGTGCAAATCTCCAGCCATACAAGTACAATGGTAAGGAGCTTGACCTGATGCATGGTCTTAACACCTACGACTATGGTGCTCGTCAGCATGACCCTATCCTCGCAAGATGGGATAGGATGGATCCGCTATGCGAGAAGTATTATAATGTAAGTCCGTACAACTATTGTCATAACAATCCTGTAATGATGGTTGATCCTGATGGTAAGGATGATTATTATGATGAGAATGGACATTATATCGGAAGAAGAGATACAGGAACAGATTATATTTATATTGCGACATCGTATACAACTCCCGGAGAAAAGCCTAATACTGCAGATGTATATACGAAAATTCCATTAACAGAAGCAAATATTAGTGCAGAAGCATGGTCAAATCTATTAACTAAAATAGCTAAGGATGCGGGTGTTGATTTCTCAAAAGTAGAAAATTCAAGTATTTCAACAGTACTTGTATCAAAAGAGACTAAGGACGATCAATTTCAAACTCCTTATATTGACGATGAATATGGAATGCCAAATTATGGAGTAAAAGATTGTTATGGAGGGAAAAACGCAGCCAAGACAGGAGGGGAAAAAGCTAAAGGAGAAAAAGCAAGTATAACTGCATTTATTTGGCCTGTCGGAAGTGACATGCGCGATTATTATGCAACAGTATCAAACATACAACATCTTTTATACACTCATGAGTATAATGGACATTACATTCTGGGGCTAGATGATTCTTATAATTTTGATCAAAAACTAACGGAGAGTCCATTATGGCACAAAACAACAGAGGCATACAAACAACATGTAAGAAATCGTATGGCAAATGGAATTTATTGATTTTATGAAAAAAACATTTAAAAAAAATATCATCTTTTTAATTATATATACATGTCTTTCATGTGGTAATTCTGGCAATTTGACAAATGAATATATGCTTCATGCAAATTTATGGAATGTATATGACAATTGTCTTTATATCGACTCTTTGAATGAAGTGAACAATCGTGAAGACGGAATGGCCAGTGCCAGAGTCTTATGTCTTAGTTATCGTATTCACAACCCATATAGTATAGATTTTTATTTGCCATTGGGTTATAATCTCCAATCTACAATTAAAGCGAACATAATGGGGAGTTCTGTACCTTCTCCGAAGGTTGATCAATGTGAAATAATTGGATTGGATAACAGAAATTATATTGTTCATCCCAATGATACTATTTGCATGAACTTTCGACTTTTAAATTTTGTGAATATAAATGATAGTTTGCATAAAGCTGATACAAAAATGTTACTTTCACGAATACAGATCGCATATGATTTAGATTCCTTGGATTTAGACAAAGGAAACAGAATCATACCTTTCGTTGTGTTTGAAAATGACACGAATAACGTATTAATAAGCTATAGGATTCAACAGGCAAAAAGAAGAAAGTAATAATAGATTTCTAACTGAACATAGATATTCAATATGTTTAGTTTCAATAACTATCTCCATTCCCACACTGTCTTGCGAATCCTTGACGGTGTGGGTTCTTTCTTTTCTCTGTTCCACAAAACACATCTTTCTCTCAGCCCTTGCGATGCCTTTACAAAGCGCAGAGAGCAAGAGAAAGCGAATATTCCATGCTTTTAGGGCATGAGCTAACAATAACCTTTGCTTACGTCGTTTCCTTATCAAGGAAACTCAAATCCTCCGATGATAATACCATTATATTACCATTATAATACCATAATATTACCATTGTGAATGGTATTTTAATGTTATTTTAATGGTATCTTAATGGTAATTAAATGGTATTTACACCCTACCAAGAACGAAGGAACTTCAAGCTACGAGCAGTCATTAACCTTTCTGATGCTTGACGATATAATACCACTTGACGATAAAAAATGCTTTACTCGAAAAAATCCGTGAAATGTGGCTTTGTTTCCATTTTTTTATTATTATTTTTGTATTTCATAATGAGTTTTTAATTAGGTATATTATATTCATAAAACATTGGAAAGATTACAATGAGAAAATCAATTATCTCCTTTCTGTTGGCGATTATTGCAACAGCGACTATGGCACAGACTAATCCTAAAACGGGATATGTAATTACAAACACGGGTGATACAATCAGAGGTGTGATTGATTTCCGTACAAATGAGAAATTATCTAAGCAATGTGAATTTTGGGCTAACGGCGAAAGGGGAAGTAAGGTCTATCAGCCAGGTGATATTGAGGGCTTTAGATTCGACAACAATGGAAAATACTTTGTTGCGCGTCGTCTTAATGTTACAGGTACTCCTGAGTTATACTTTGCTGAGTTTATGGTTCAGGGTAAGATGAACCTGTATTGTGTTACATTCAAGGGTGACGAATACTATTTCTTTGAGCGTGAGGATGGTGAGATGGCTGAACTCACCAACAGATATACTACGTATGTGACTATTGATGCTGCTGTTCAGGGTACCAAGGATATTGTTTAGGAGAAGAAACAGCAGTATGGCAAGGTGAAGATGCTGCTTCAGCAATCAAAGAATGCTGTTGCTGAGATGGACGACAATAACATGACGAGGAAGAAGCTCGTGAATGTTGTGCGCGACTATCACAATGATGTTTGTACTGATGGAAGTATGTGTATGGTTTACGAATATGATGAGAAGACTGACCATCTCAAGACTCATTTCAAGGCTTTTGCCGGTTACGCATACTATGCTACGGAAATGACTGATTTGCAGCATGAACAGGATATGAATTACCCGGGCAGTACGTATGAGATTGGTCTTGGTGTTGATATTGATCTTGAGAGGGTGATGAAGGATTTCAGTATGGAAATTGCCTTGGGACTTACTCCGAAATATAAGTCAACTAACGAAGTGCAGGGTGTTGAGAAAATGTATCGTTATACCTATGAGAAAAGTATATTGACTAAAGTTTCCCACCTCTGATATAATGATGTCTCAACGTAGTAACCAGTGCTGAGAACCGTTGTTTATCAGCGTTTTCCGATTTGTCAAAAATAAGTTAATCCCAGTATTTCGCTCATTCTCCCTCGTTCGGGACTGGTACCATGCTGAGCATGAGCATAATTTCTTCACCTTCATCGCTACCAGCCTGCAGAGTCTGCATTGTCTGTTCGAAATTGCACCAAGCAGATGGCAAAGCCTGTATAGTATCGAGCCATTATCGGTAATATTCTCTGCCATTGCGTGAGTGCCATCAGGTCTGTCTGCATTGACCTGAAGAGTTCCCCAATTGTCTCGTATTCACCGAATCTCCTGTAAAGTGTGAGTATCGTGTATGTGGCCAGTGCAAGCGTACAGTCGGCAATCTGTGCATCGAGGTCTGTTGACTGGCACTTCCCGAGTCCTAGGTATTGCTTGCTCTCGCGATACATAACTTCCTGATTCCAACGGATCTGGTAGTATTCAAAGACCTTTACGAACGAAAGGCTCTTATCGGTAGTGAGCAGTATGTTCCACTTCGTGTTCTTTCCATATTGTACGAAGAACAGCCTGAGAGGAGTATCCTCAAACACAACATCCTTCCTGAAATAGCGGCACTTGTACTTCCTGCATGTCTTGGCATTCCGCTCGTTCATGGCAACCAGTTCCTTCCCCGTATGCCTGTACTTGCCATCCTCATATTTCCTGTTCCCGTTCTTCGTCATGCAGATGACGTGGATTGCACCTTCGGACACCTTGCGTATGTCCTTGATGAAGTCGATGCCGTCGAACCAACTGTCAGCAAGGAAATAGGATGCACGGATGCATCTCTTCCAGGCACGGCGAATCATTCGTACTACTACTCGTGGCTTCTCATCGTCAAGCTCAGCCTTTCGCTTGTAGCCGGGACTGGCTGTGTCACGCTTCTTGCAGAACTGACCTTTCCGCTCCTTTGCGGACAGACTATAGTCACCTTTCTTGCCTTTCTCTGCATGAAGGGAGCAGTCAAGCGGAATGCAGCTCTTTCCGTCAAAGAAACTGAGCGTAAGCAGCTTATAGCCGAGCTTGTTCCTGCCGTCAGTATGGTCATACACACGGCTCATGCCTTCAAAGTGACTGCCTGTCTTCTCCAGTGTCGTGTCATCCACGATATAGAAGGATGGCATATCATCGCAGGTGCCACCGCGTCTCTCCACTATGCGGAGGAACTGCTTGGCAATACCCAAAAGCAGGCTGCGCCAGTTATAGGAAGGATTGGACAGGAAACGATAGAAACAGTTCTTATCCATCTCGGCACTCAACAGCCCAAACCACTTGGACTTGTAGAAGCAGAATACGCTGATCTCAAGCAGGCGGATGAGAAGAAGGTAAAGAAGCAACACCGAACAAGGAACGCCCTGTTCCTTCGTGATATGTGCCTGACGCATCAGCTTGCCAAGGCTAAACTCATGGCTTACGGCAATAATTTTCTGCCCAAGGCTATCTTTTTCACACAAAATGTTGCTTAACTCAGAAATTTGTCTAATTTTGCATTCATAACGGTTTCTGTTAATTCGTTGTGTTTATGTAGTATTAAGCAAATACAAAATTACAACAAATTTTCGAGAAACCGTTATTTTATACGCTATTTTAGAGGGTGGGAAACTTTAGTAAATGACATTTTGTCGTAATGGCCTGACATCCAAAGTTTAACAAAGTTGAAAATGTTTAATTTTCACGGCACTATGTTTAATGGATGTTACGATAGTTTTAATGGACTGACATGGCGTGTCAGTTAGGTGGCATTGGCATTTTGATTGCATTAACGTGGGTGAAAGGCATTAAGACCTACACCCAGTTAACATGAGGCAGATCCGTTACCTTTTTAGAATTAATTTATTAACATCTAAAAAATGGAGGACTTAATTATGTTACCAATTTATGCTAAAACAAGTAATCAGGGTTTCTTCCCTTCTTTGTTTAATGACTTCTTCAACGATAGTTGGATAATGCCACAGTTCCACAGCACTTCTCCGGCAATCAATGTTTCTGAGGATGATAAGGGATATAAGGTTGAGATTGCTGCTCCTGGAATGACAAAGGATGACTTCAATGTTTCAATCTCTGACGGCGATATCATTATTGCCATGGAGAAGAAGAACGATGCAAAGGATGAGGACAAGGAGAAGAAGTACATCCGTCGCGAGTTCAGTTACAGTAAGTACGAGCAGCGTCTGACTTTGCCTGACAATGTAGAGAAGCAGAACATCACGGCTCAGATGACCGATGGAATGCTTTGCATCGACATTCCAAAGATGACTCCAGATGAGAAGGCAAAGGAGTGTCAATGCATCGAGATCAAATAGCGATTAATTAATGAATATTGTTGTTATGGACTGTCTCACGCTGTGAGACAGTCTTTTTTTTGATATTAAGCCAGTTCGATAAATTAAAAAATAAAAAGCATTTAGTTATTCAGACAACGAAGGATAAAGTCGTAGTTCTCTCTAAACTGCTTTTCTCCAATCTTCTTGTCATGCTGATGCACAAATCCTGCGTGAGGCAGAAGGTTGTGCTCCATGAGATAGACTGCAAAGGTGTATGGGACGTCGAGTGGAAGTTGCAGATAATCGTCCATTGCCTTCTTCTCGTTGTACATCGGGTTCCTTGGGTCGCAGATGATGGATGCAGCTTTAGGACAGAACACCATCTGTTCTGTCTCGCTTGGTAAAAATACGACCCAATTTTTCTGCTTGAAGTTAATATCTTTTGGCAGTTGGAAATCGTTTGTATTAATGCCTAAATCCTTCTTTGCGAACTGCATCGTAGAGTCAAAGTCCTTGAAATAGAACACCTGTGAACCGCCATTCTGCTTTACAACCTTGTTATAGTTGTTAATGCGACGGTTTCTCTTTGTCTCTTCTTCCTTGGAAACTTCTTCGAACCTATTTTTTAAATTCCCGTCCCAGAAACTTATGCCGTTAAGATACCAGTCGTTATGGAATTTTACGAGGCTTCCTAAGAAATAATCATGTTGGTCATGAGCAAACGCGTCCAAATTCTTCTTGCTTATATCCATAGCAAATCCGTCAGGTCGCTTTATTGTACACATATTGAATAGGTTGTCACCCCTGCTGGTGATGTGGTTGACGGTGAACTTGCCATCCATCTCACGAACAATCTCAGCCTCTTTCTTCTTGCCATTCGACTCAAGAATCATACCAACCCAATCCTTTGCCATTAAGCCCAGTGGACCAATCTCATTTTCGAATGTCACTACTGACTCCACCAGATAGAAGGGATCCTCATGTATTTTGTCCTTGTAGGTATTGTATGCATCTATGAGAAGCTCCAGGGCCTTGGTGGTAGATGATAGGTAGCTGCCAAGATATGCCCATTTCAGCACATCGCGAGTTCCGTAGAAATCGTTTATGAACTTTGCCTCATGGAAGAAATCTGCCAATGCCTCGTTGATAGGCATCTTCTCGAACATTTCATCCATATAGTCGTAAATCACTTCTGCAATGTGCATTATAGCCACATTCTCTGGGTTTGCTACTACATTCTTATGACTATTGAGTCGGGCAAGCCACACGAGTAGCTTGACATCCTCAAGGTTAGGCTCGTCTGTGTAATAGTTGGTTTCGTCAACCTTATAGAATGGTAAAGGCTTGCCATACATCTTGCGCATCGTCTCTGTAAAGCTACGCCATATACCAGCGTCTGCAATCACATCCTCAAAGTAGAGGGTGCACTTCATTGCAATGGTCTTGATGTCGAGATTTTCCAGGTCTGGATATAGGTTGGAAATACGCTTCACTATACCATTGGCAAATGCAATATACTCCATATCGGTAGTGGTAGCCAAGCCCTTTGGATGTGCCTTGGTGAAATCCTCTCCAAGAATCCTTAGTTTGCCACCCGTCAAGTTCACCTTCATTAAGTCTGAAAGTTTCAGCTCTGGCATCTTGAATAAGGAGTCGGTTCTATCGTCAAATTCCTTATCATCTTCCCAGTTCTTATCATCATCCCATTCGTTATCAATGTCCTCATAGTCATCGAAGTATTCCTCATCGTCGAATTCGTCTTCGTCCTCATCTTCATCAAAATTAAAATCAAAATCAAAACGACTCTGAAATTCGATGAGTCTTTCTAAATTTTCAACGATAGTCTCGTCAACGCCTAATTGCTTTTCTTCGTCATCCATTATTTGCTCAACCTTGCTTATGGCTCCACATCCCTTACTGCTGATGCGGAGTTTCTTGTAGGTTTCTTGAATCAGAGGTAGCAAAGTCTTGACGTGCATTCTGGCTGCAATGAGGGATGTGGCACGAATCAACGCAACAGACACCTTCCTGTCTGCTTTTGCGCGTTCACGATAGGTCTCGATAACCTTTCTCAGCAATCCGGTTATCAACAGGACATCCTTTGGCGAATACTTCTGACTCTTGGCAATGGCAGCAATGGCAATACCGCGTGCATACGGCATCACATTATCGTCTGTGGCAATGTCAAACAGTTCGTCAAGATACTCGTGGCATAGTTCGGCAAAGATATTCATGGCCGTACTCTCATCATCCGTAAAGCAATCTTTGATGACGAAGTCCTCGCATCTCAATAAGCCAAGTAATGGCAGTTTGCAGGCATCCAGTTTGTATTTGGCAATGGCAGTAGCAATCATCTGAATATTTTCGGAGCCGAGGATGCCTTTATCAGAATAGAATACAGGTACAGACTCAATGAACATATTGATGTCGGCAGCGAGTCGTTTTTTGTCCTTGACATGCCTTTCGCATCCCTTGGTAAACTGCTCGTATTCTTCCGATAGAAGCATACCGTCATAGTTATTCCAGAAATCCACATACGAAGGAAGTGTCTTGAAATCCCTTGGCTTTTTCTTTGGAACTTCATGCTTGTTACTCTCGAACTCCGTCAGTTCGTCGAGCACCAGCGGACCGTTGCCCTCTTTGCGCTCTTCCAGTCTGTCATGCATTTTTGATATAATGCCAGGCGACTGTTCTTCCAGTTGCCCGAGCATACTATCAATCATTTTTTCGTAGGCTTTGTCTATGCCATCATCCTTTTTCTTTGCCATTGTTTAAATCGTTTTTTGTTCTTTTGGCTACAAAGATACGCAATTTTTTTAATAACAAGGCAGAGGGTGTTGAAAAATGTTGGAATTAGGTTGAAAGATGAGGGGGGGAGGATGAAAGATGAAGGTTGAGAGTTTATTACTATCAAACCTTATTCCTTATTCATCTTTACCTTATTCCCTTATTCTCTTATTCCTGAATTAACGCTAAATATTTGTGAACACAAAACAAAAACATTTACTTTTTGTAAAAATATTTGGAGATACATGGATTAATGGCTAATTTTGCAGAATGATTATGATAAAGATGGTAAAAAAATGTTTTTTCGTACTTATGGCGGTAGCTATGAGTACAATGGTTTTCTCTTCATGCAGTAGTGATGATGACGAGAATGTTGAGGCTGGCAGTCTGCAGCCAAAGCTCGAGGGTAAGTGGACGTTGCTGAAATATAACGGTGCTAAGATTACCTGGGACGAGTATATGGTGATTTCGGGGAAGTCAATGACGTGGAACAGCAGACAGAAAGGGGAGAACTCAACGTATTCTATCACGTTCACCTCTGATTCTACCTTTATTGCCAAATGTGTTTACGCAAGCGATGAGGATTTGAATGGTGCTGACTGGAATTTCACGGTTACAATGTGTACCTCTGATTCGCTGAAAACAAAGGACGGCGGAGGTAATACACGAGTATATGCAAGAGAGTAGAAGAAATTCTACTCTTTTTTTATGTAAGATTTGGTAGTATCACGGAAAACGATTACTTTTGCACTTGAATTACAATGTTAATTAACGTGCTTTTCGATGAAAAGCGCCGAAGGTGCGACACCTAGCAGGGCAGTCCGATAGGGTTGTTGCTATGACGATGCTTTTTATTGAACGCCGTAGGTGCGACACCTAATAAATACAATAGGTGTCGGTTCTCCAGACCTCATTCCCTAAATAATGTCTATATATCCAGGGCTTACGCCCTTCGCTATTAGGTGTCGCTCTTTCAGAGCTTTTTCAACCACGTGTTTTTCAACGATATACAAGCTGATGAAATTTGTCGAATTCACGTTAATTACGAATTACTTGGATTCCTTTTCCATCGAAAGGGGTTGAGCGAAAAGAACTAAACAGGTAATTAATAATTCGTAATTAGTAATTAAGTATTGTGACGTAAAAATATAATCTTTCTAACTAAAACAAAAACATCTTAAAATGATGACTAAGAAACAAAAACTTTACAGTAGATGCATTGTGCTCGCAGTAGCATTGATGACATCAGCGGCATCGGTTGCCCAGACTAAGATCGGGGGAATCTATTACAATCTAGACCAGGGAAAAAAACAGGCGGATGTCGCTTCAGATGGTAGTGGTCAAGGGGGAACATACTCTGGTGCGGTGGTTATTCCTTCTACCGTGCAAAGTGGAAGCAACACTTACAATGTTGTAGGTATTGAGTCTTTCACTTTTGGTATGTGCCAGGATCTCACTTCTGTTACCATCCCTAATTCCGTGAAAAGCATCGCTTTTGCTGCTTTCTCTGGTTGTATTTAGAGACCTCAAATAACCATAATCAATGAAAAATACATAAAGATAAATCACTGATAATCAATAGATATTAGTTTTTAACACTTCAGACTCACTTTTTGGTAGTTCTCAAAAATCCGCTTACCTTTGCAACGCATTTCTACCGCGGAGAATTTTGAGGGCTTTTATTATGCTATCTCGTGGACAGGGTTAACAAAGGTTGACAAGAGGGTACAACGGTTGACTTTTGGAAGAAAGGGAAAGAAGCAATGAAGTGACCTCATTTGAAGAATGTGACATCGTGGAAAGAGTTGACATCGGTTGTCGATGATTGACGAAAGTTCACTCCGTGGCGGTTTGCATGAAAATGATTGTAAAACCACATAAAATGTAGTCAAATGGGAAAGACAAGAAAATGTGCCTTCTGCGGCAAGGAGTTCACTTGTAACAGCGGTTCGCAGAGGTATTGCTCAGAACATTGCACCGAGGCAGCAAAGACTCAGCGCAAGAAGAAACAACGGGATTTTCTGAAGGCTGTACAGCCTGTTATAGACATTGCAAGCCAGGAGTATCTCACATTCTCCAAGGCTGCCGTCCTCATGGGATGCTCTCGCCAGTACATCTATAAGCTCGTTGGCGAGGGGAAACTGCCAGCCTCACGCATCAGCAGCCGAATGTCATTCGTCCGCAAGGCAGACATTGAGAAGATGCTTGCGGGTAATCCGTATCATCGTGTTCTGCCAACATCCAAACCTAGTAATCCTTCTTCCCTTTCGTTGAAGAAGGGACATGATTCAAGTAAACTAACGAGAAAGAAGGACTCTTTTCAGGACATCGAACCTCTTGACTATATCTCTGGCGAGGATGTAATGGCTATCTACAAGGTAAAGAAGTCATGGCTCTATGTATCAGCCAAGAAGAACAACATACCCATGTGCAAGATTGCTGGCAAGAACTACTATAGCCGAAAGCATATGGATGCACTCTTCGGAGTTACCGCTGAGATAGAAGCCTTGACAGAGTGGCTTACCACAGAGGAGGCAGAATCTCTATATTCTACTACCAAGGAGTCATTGCGCACCCAAGCCTACCGTCACCATATCCCCACAAAGCGAGAATATGGCAGAACTTATTATTCAAAGATACATCTTGACGAGATATATCATCCAGATTTGAAAGCGAGTGATGCCTATTATACCACAAATGAAGCTGCCGAGAAATACAGCATGACAAAGAGCAACATCAGTGCTATCGTCAGGACAAACAACCTCACGAAGGTGAAAGTCGGTAAACATAACCTCATAGTCAAGGAGGAACTAGACAGAATAATGACAAGCAGACTGGCACAATTCGGATCTTACAGGCTACAATAACGCCCAATAATCAGCACTAACAGCGTGAAAGTGCAATTATCCATGAGTTATGAAAAAGTATTTTGGCCACTCTTACATAACGCAGTTACTTTGCACTCGCTATGAGACGCATAGCCTCGAATATCAATTAAAAACATAAAACAATGACAAACATTTGCAAGACAGTAACCTTGCGTACACGTAAGATTAAGAAAGGAACATGGCTGAGTTTCTACCTTGACTACTACCCGGGCTACAGGGATGAGTCAACCATGAAGGTACAGAGACATGAGTCTCTTGGCATCTACATCTTTGCCAAACCGAAAAACCAGCGCGAGAAGGACTACAACGACCGTATGACAGAGAAAGCCGAGGCACTGCGCTGCCGACGCTATGAGAGCATTGTGAACGAACGCTACGACTTCTTTGACAGAGAGAAGGAGAAAGGCAACTTCCTCGCATGGTTCAAGAAGAAGGCCGATGCCAGGAACACCAAATGGCAAAACGTCTATAAGCATTTCGAAGCCTTCTGCGAAGGGAAATGCACCTTCGGAGAGATAGACGTTGACCTGTGCAACAAGTTCAAGGAGTACCTTTATACTGCTCCACAGACCATCCACAAGAAGCAGAAGCTGCACACCAACACCATTGCAGGCTACTGGTCAACCTTCCGTGCCGTGCTCCACACAGCCTATCGTGACCACAAGATCAAGGAGAATCCCAATGGCTTCCTTGACAGGATAGACACCATCCCTACGGAGAAGGAACACCTCTCACAGCCGGAACTCGTAAAACTTGCCAACACCGACTGCAAGGAACCTGTATTGAAGAAAGCCTTTCTCTTCTCCTGCCTCACTGGACTCAGAAAGAGCGACATCAAGGCGCTGACATGGAAGAAGATTCAGCCATACGGAGATGGAGGCATGTATATCACAGTGCGTATGCAGAAGACTCAGCAGCTTGTGAACAATCCTGTCAGCGAAG
>CACYXI010000101.1 GCA_902778265.1 uncultured Bacteroidales bacterium
GATTCCACCTCAGCGTCAGTTGGATATCAAGATGCACAAGAAGATCATCGTTTGCGAGTATTGTGGTCGTATCTTGGTTGATCCAGAGTTGGCTGGCGTTAAGATTGAGAAGCCAACAGAGAAGAAGCCAAAGAAGCGTGCTATCCGTCGTATAAAGAAGGACGACGAGTAAAAAAACTTATCATATAATATTATTAATGCCGCTCATGGGATTTATTTCCTGTGAGCGGCATTTTTTTATGGTCTGTGCTTGCGATTTATTGGCCACAGATTTGGGGGATTTTAGGGATGTTAATCACGAGTGTAAGCGAGATTTGTGTAGATTGCTAAGCCTTGCGAAGAAAATCCCTTAAATCCCTTCAAGCTGTGTTCGGATAAAATGACGAAATGAAAAATTCTAATGTTGTCTGAGAATTGAGAATTTCGTGAGAGAGATTTGTTTTGTGCCGTATAGGCGATTCTCAAGCGTTGTCTTATTTTTCTCTTCTGCGCCTTTGTCTGTAAAATTTTTCGGGGACAAAATTTTTAAGACTAATTTTTCAGGGACAAATTTTCTGGAGCAAAATTCTTAGAGAAGAAAAATTATAGTTGCCGTGAAAACTTCTTTGTTTTGCTGAGTTTTCGCAAGAAATTTTTGTTCCGAAAAAAGAGTGCACGTTCCAAAGTTGTTTTGTGGAAAAGTGCATTATTTTTTCGGCACGAAACTCTCCCAAGTCTGGTCGTCATAGAAGACGCGGATCTCCGTGATGCGGCGGAGTGGGGTGCTCTGAATCGCAAAAGTTGGCTGTTGTGATTTGCGCGTATTCGCAACTTGTTGAGGGGCGGAATGAACGGGTGTATCATCAAAGTTTAGCATTCCTTCTGCCAAAATGTCAGTCTTAGGAGAAGGTTCGGAAACTGTTGGTTGGGTAGGATTATGTGATGGATCTGACTCATCGAAGAGAGAGGTGGGGGTAGGGCTGGAGGTAGGTACGAACATACCGCCTTCGCCATACAGCAGCCAGTTGAGGTTGATGTTTGGAAACTTATTTCTGATAGCCTCTACGTGCATTAGGGTAGGGTTTGTTCTGCCGTTGAAGATGCTCGATAGTGAGGCGGTGCTTATGCCCGTCATTCTGGAGAACGTCTGCTGATTCATGTGCTGCGCCTCCATCAGCTGTTTTATTCTTTCTTTCATGTGAAAAAGAGTAGAAAAGAGTGATCGTTTTGAAATTTGAAATTTCCGTCCTGTTGTACGGTTCTTGAAAAATTTTCGATTCTCAGAGGGTGAAACCCACGAAAAACGCAATTTTCCTTATCATTTACAAAGGTAAACAAAAATTTTGAGACTGCCAACAAATGTAAAGACTTTTTAGAAATGTTAAGTTTTAGAATATGAATTAAAAATTATAAACTAAATTAAATGTTAAGCATTATAGATTTCTAAAATCAACATTCGTAAACTTTACACTTTAAAACCATATCTATGTACTAATTTAACCGAGAAAAGCAAATAACTGGGTATGTTATAGATATTTACGCTAATTTACGTCTAAAAATCGAAAATATGCACCTACAAAGCCAACAAATCTCCTAAAAGATAAAAGAAATACTTTATTATTCATATAATAAAGGTCTAATTTCTAAAATAGTAAGTTTAAAAATGAATATTTGCATATTTCTAAATGTATATTCATAATGCTAAAAGTTTATATTTGCAAACATGAATCTAAATTTGTTGAAAGTTTAGAAATCTACAATTCTAAATATATAATTTGTATATATAAATTTAGAACTTTAAATTTGTATATATAAACCATAAACAAAATGAAATCTTAAATTATGTAAATCTAAACACTAAATCACCTCTAAAAAGCCGAAAAAAACGTGGCTCGTGAATTCGTGAACGAGGACGCGGAAAATAAGGAATATTCGATTCTCAGAGCATGAAAATCACACTAAAAGCGTTGAAAATAAGGATTTAAGGCTCAAAAACTCCCTCCACGAAAACGTGGATTTACATCGGAAAATAGAAGAAAAATTGCGATTTCTACATAAAAACCTCTTCTACAGGAGAAAGAAAAATCCCATTTCCAGAGGATGATCCTACTGGAAATGGGCTTAAAATATGTTAAACGGATTTGTCGTCTCTCTTAGCTCATCAACTTAGTGAAGGATGAAAAAGATTAGCTCCTTGGCGAGCTCTTCTGGCGTCGTGTTGCCTGTGGCATCAAGTCCCTTGCTCTTCGCGTCAATCTCCCTGAACTTGTCAATGATTTGTATTGTCTTCATAGGAGAATAGTGTTTCATTCCTTCTACATAAGCCTTGGCGGCAAACTCGCTTCTCAGTCCTAAGTATGACATAATGGCAGACGAATTTCGAGGAGCAGGAGCATAGTGAGCGAGCATCAAATTCTGGAAATATGAGAACAAAGTTGGGATCATTGCGAATAGTCCGCCGGTGCGTGGATCGCTCATCAGATGCTTCACTATGAGATTGGTTTTTTCCACATTGTGAGCAACCACCGCATCGCGAAGTTCGAAGCTGTTAAAGTCCTTGCTAATGCCTATGCAACGCTCAACGAGATTGGCTGTAATATCCTTCGGTGCTCCAGGAGGAAAGACCACGAAAACCTTGTCGATTTCGGATTTGATTCGTTTCAGGTCGCTACCCACATGCTCAGCCACCATTGACGATGACTTGCGGTCAATGCTTCCGCCCTTGCTCCTTACATATTCCTCGATGAAGGAGTTAAGCTCCCATTCGCGCAGAGGGGCGAAAGCCGCCACCTCGCCCACTTTCTGAGCCTGTGAGACGTATTTCTTGCGTCCGTCGATACTCCCCTTGTAGCAGATCACGAGAATGGTCTGAGGGTTCGGTTTCTCGATATACTTCTCAATGAGGTCAAACTCCTTTGCCATCTGAGCCTCTCGGAGAACCACCACCTGATGCTCAGCCATCATAGGGAATCGCTTTGCCTGCTCTATGACCTGTCGCATGGAGGTATCAGCTCCGTAGAAGATGACTTGGTTGAAATCGCGCTCCTCAGGCGCTAAAACGTTGTCGGTGATAAATTGTGCTATCTCGTCCATGAAATAGCTCTCTGTGCCGTCTTTCGTGCCCATAAGGATGTATATGGGCTTGTATTGCTTATTGCGCAGGTTAGCCATTATGGCGTCAAACTGCTGTTGCGCAACTGGTTTCTTGTCGTTAGCCATGTTTTTATAGGAAAAAAATTATAAAATGAAAAGTGAAAAATGAAAAATACAAGTTAGGCTTTTCCCTTCATGGAAGTTATGAGCAGAAATACTAATCTGTATTTATCATTTTTCACTTTTCATTTCTTCGTTTGGACTTAGTCTCTGAATCTCTTTGTAAGCTCTCCGAACTCGTCTATGCGGCGATCGCGGAGGAAAGGCCACCAACGGCGCACGTTCTCGCTTTTCTCCATGTCAATATTGACGATGACGCTCTCCTCCTGGTCGCTGGCTGCCTGATAGAAAAGCTCGCCTTGCGGACCTGCCACGAATGAAGAGCCCCAGAACTGGATTCCGTTAGTCTGACCGCTTGGATCAGGCTCGTAGCCCACACGGTTTACGGCTACTACAGGAAGTCCGTTAGCCACCGCATGACCACGCTGAACGGTCGTCCAAGCCACGCGCTGACGCTGCTGCTCCTCTGGAGTGTCGGTGCTCTCATAGCCTATGGCAGTAGGGTAGATGAGAATCTCAGCCCCTGCAAGAGCCATGAGACGCGCTCCTTCTGGATACCACTGATCCCAGCACACCTGCACGCCAAGACGGCCTACAGAGGTCTGTATTGGCTGAAAACCGAGGTCGCCAGGGGTGAAGTAGAACTTCTCGTAATAGGCAGGATCGTCAGGAATGTGCATCTTACGATATTTTCCCGCGATAGAGCCGTCTTTCTCAATCACCACGGCGGTGTTGTGGTAAAGCCCTGGTGCACGGCGCTCAAACAGCGATGTGACGATTACCACGCCCAGTTGCTTGGCTATCTCGCCGAAGAAATTGGTAGAAGGGCCAGGAATCGGCTCTGCGAGGTCGAAGTTATCCACCGACTCTGTCTGGCAGAAATACAATGAGTTATGAAGTTCCTGAAGAACGATGAGCTGCGCACCACGACGGGCAAGATCCACTATGCCCTCGGCAAGACGTGTCATATTGACCTTGCGGCTTGCTACGTTGTGCTGTTGGAGAATACCTATTTTGAGTTCACGCATATTAAAAAATATAAAGTAATAAGTAAAAAGGAAAAAGTATGATTAGTATTTTTCGCTATTGGAGTATGTCGTATAGCGTTGGTGTAATGTTGTAATCATACTTTTTATTTTTTAATTTTTAATTTTTACTTTTCAGAGTCACGCTGGGAACTGCATCGTCAGGCAATGCAGCGAGCCATGTTGTCTAACAGCCACCTGAGCATCAATGCCGATGATCTCGCGGTCAGGGAAAGCCTGTTGGATTATCTCCATTGCCTTCTTGTCGAGCTCCGGCTGATTATATGTCGGAACAAGAACCGCCCCATTGATAATCAGGAAGTTAGCGTATGTGGCAGGAAGCCTGTCGCCATCATCGTACATCGCCTTTGGCATAGGCAGAGGCAACAGGCGGTAAGGCTTGCCCTCCTTTGTGCGCAGACATTGCAACTGACTTTCGAGAGCCTCGAAGTCCTGAAACTGCTCATCCTTATAGTCATCGCATTTCACGTAGAGGATGGTATCATCAGGTGCAATTCTCACGATAGTGTCGATATGTCCATCGGTATCATCGCCTATGAGGTTGCCATGATCGAGCCATACGATGCGCTCCGCACATAGCACGCGCTTCAGGTAGTCCTCAATACCCTCTTTCGACAGAGGCTGATTGCGGTTAGGAGCCAAAAGGCATTGTGAAGTGGTGAACACCGTACCCTTGCCGTCGCTTTCTATGCTTCCACCCTCAAGCACGAAATCAAGATGCTCTTCCATTTCGCACTCAGTCTCTGGATCATCCTGAAGAGCTTCGCCCTTGTGGCGGTTGTGGCAGTAATAGTCGAAGAACACCCCGCTGCACTTCAGATTCCATGAGATGTGGTTATCATTTTCGGCAGGGAATTTCTTTCCCCAGCCATTGAAGCAGAAGTCAAGAAGAATAGTCTTTCTTGGTCGCTTCTCGTTCTCAGGGCGAGGCAGAAGCGTAATGGCACCATGATCGCGAGCCCACGTATCGTCGGTAGGCATTTCCAAAATCTTTACCCTTTTGAGCTGTTGCTCAGTAAGTTGGGTGGAAAGAAACTCCCTCAAGGCTTCCTTCTCAGGCGTTACGATGATAAGGTCCTCACGCTTCGTTATCTCGTCAGCCATACGCACCTCCATGCGCACAATATCCTCAAGATAAGGTGCCCAGTCGGTGTTGGCATGAGGCCAAGTCAGTTGAATGGCAACCTGCTGCTGCCATTCCGAAGGAAGATAGTATGATGAGTTATTCATTTCCATTATTTCGATAATTATTCTGCAAAATTATGAAAAAGAATTGAAATCACCAAAACTTATCCTTGGAATTTCAACTTTAGCAACTTTAGCGTAGTTTTGGTCGTAGGTTGGTTGTAGGTTGTGTTAAGCTATGAATCTCTTCCGATATGAAGATGTTTTTATCAAAATAGGGCGAAAATTCGGATTTCTTTTACTATATTCGTGGTCTTTTTTGTCCGTAAAATGGTAGAAATTGTTATTTTCTCGCTCATTTCTTTGGCTGTTACAGATATTTTGTTTAATTTTGCACATGATTAGAAATACAACGATTTTAACATTAACATTAAAACCAATTTTTTATAAAAATCAAAAAACACATGAGACATTCATTGAAGATTTCTGTCATGGCGCTCTTTGCCATGTTCGCATTCAGCAACGTGGCTGATGCACAGTTCGGCAATCTGAAGGGCTTGGCTAACAAGGTGAAGAAAGCTGCCAAGGAAACCGTGAACAACATTGCCAAGGACACGAAGAGTAGTGTAACGCAGCAATCGGAGGCTACCGTTAGCGAACCTACGAGCACTACTGCTGTTAGTGAAAGTAGTGACAATAGCGTTGCTGCTCAGAGTAGTAGTTCAAGCCAGAGTAACTTCGTGCCTAAATACGAGTTTAAGAATGCGAAACAATGCAGTTGGACTGTTGATGGCGACATCAACAACATCATAGGCTATGCCGAGTATTGTGCCTCTCAGATGCAGAACTCTATGAAGAATGGCTATCAGGGCTTGGACTATAAGTCTTTTTGCGAGCTTATGTCGGCTAAACAGCCTCTTACCTTCGTTCTTGATGCTCGTATAGACCTCGGTCTAGGTCCTGACACATGGAAGACAAAGCAGTCAAAGAAAGACATTGATGCTATGATATGGGATTTCAAGCAGGAGGCTTGGAAGGGAATGCCTGGCGTTGCCACTTCTGACAAGACTATCCGCTTGCAGCAGACGCAGTTCATCATTGACCGTGGTCTCAGCTTTAGCGATCCTGTTGCCCGTGCAGCCTTTTTCGATATGGCTTACACCTATATGCAGATTTGCTTAGACAAAATTGACGGTACGGAGAGCGAGTGGAAGAGCGTGGAGAAAGGACTCAACGAACTGTTCAGCTCTATGTCTGGGGAATATAAGTCAAAGTACCCAGCCTTGACTCTTGCTGCTATAAAGGCTGATACTAACGGTAATGCCAATATGAAGCAGGCCATGGGAATGCAGATAGCCTATAAGCAGTTGGCAAAAGAGGGTAAGTATGGCAAGATGCCAGCAAGTGCCAATGCGAGCTTGGAGCAGAAGGCTATTAATGCCGTTAAGGCTCATCGTGCTTTCTGGGGTACACCAAAGCAGGCATGGGTTGGTCCTGTGACGAGCACGAAGAAGAATGCTTTGGGACAGATTGTCACAAGATTTCGTAGTGTCAAGGTGCTGTGTGACGATAATGGGCAGAAGGTTATCCATAACTTCGTCGTTTCTGTAACAGCAGATAGTGGTAGCGTTTCATTCACAGGCTTTGGTTGGGAGAACGGTAGTAAGGAAATTGAATTGGTGAAGTAGATTGTAAGCTCACCAAGCTATGCAAGTTAAATAAAGAGTAGGAGGGCATCTCGCAAGAGGTGTCCTTTTTGATTTTTTTTTGTTTATCAGCTCGTTTTTATGGAAATATGCACAAAATGACATTGCGACAGGCTTTTTTCTCCCAGAAAATTTGCATAGAAAAAAAAATATTCATATCTTTGCACCGTCAGTCCCCACCAAGCCTCTCAACGATGCTCAAATGCGTGGGGCGTTTTTGTATTATACACTTATGGACAGATTGCAGCACTTCTTGAAACAATATTTGACAGAGACAGAATTGGTGGCTCTGTTGAAAAATCGTGGTCTTATTATTTCAGAGGAGGCAAAAGCCATCAGATATTTGGAAAGTATAGGCTATTATCGTCTTTCTGCCTATATGTTTCCTTTCCTAATGCTTCCAAAGGAAGAACATCAATATAAGGAAGGTACAACTTTTAAGCAAATAATTAACCTCTATCGTTTTGACAAGAAACTTCGTATGCTTCTTCTCAACGAGATAGAAAAGGTTGAGATAGCCCTTCGTAGAGCTATTATGAATATCCCAGTCCAAATGACAGGCGACATGTATTGGCTTACCAATCCTGTTCATTTTGCCAATCAACGTACTTTTCAAGACACAAAGGCTACTATTGATAGAGAGTATGCAAAATCAACGGAGGATTTTATCCAACATTTCAAACATAGTTATTGTGAACCTTATCCACCTGCATGGATTCTGGGCGAGTTGTTGACGATGGGTAACGTGAATATGATTTATCGTAACTTGAAAGCCGACAGGATTCGTAAACGTATCTCACAATACTTTGGCTTGCAGCCGATTGTTTTGGAATCTTGGATTACAGCATTGACTTTGTTACGAAATGCTTGTTGTCATCATTCAAGGGTGTGGAATAAGGTCAGTTCTATAATGCCTGTTTCTCCAAGAAGAATAGCACATCCTTGGATTTGTTTGCCTACAAATCCTCAAAGGGTGTACTACACTATCTGCATCATCAAGTATTTTCTTGACATTATATCACCTAATAATGATCTGAATGCTAAGATGAAAACTCTCTTTAGCATCTTTCCAGAGATAAATCTTTCTGCTATGGGCTTCTCTAGTGAATGGGAAATAGAACCATTATGGAGATAAATTCTTATAATCCCTCTTTTTACTGTAATTATTGGAAACGCATTCCCATTTTGGGAATCTGCCTTACCTTTTCATTTTACATTTACTAAAGGATTTGTTGTTTCGAAATGGACGATGAACGAATCGTTCCCCGTCGGTATAGATGCTATCCTCTCCCTATTTTAAATAACTGATATTATGTTATGTTTGTGTTCAAACTAGCAAAAGAAAGTCGGTGTGGGTTGAAACCACAGCGTTATAAAGACCCAAAAAATGGACATGAAATGCTCGAAAAAACGGACATCTCGTTTCATTTGTGCATTTCGTGTTCGAATAAACAAGCAAAAATGCGTGTTTACGATCAATCATGAAATAACCGTGTTTCAAAATATGTTACTCACACCCCCCAACAGGAGGCTCAGAATGGCACATGAGGATTCTAAGTAACATATATCAGTTATTTGGAAGGGACACCCTACCACTCCTTCATAAATTCAAAATAATAATATATATTAATTATATATTATATATTTTGAGGTATAATTCGCACGCACCCCCTCTCACTATTCCAAATAACTGATATATGTTACTTGAAATTGTCTTCCGAAAATTTCTCTCTCTGTATCAATGAGTTACAAGCGCAAAATGCAATTTCTTGGCAAGTAATATATTTTTTTATGTTACTTTGGGGGCTTTCGAGGAAATTGTTGTAACTTTGCACTCTGGATTTTGGTGATGGGTGTTAGGTTTTGGGTGACGGCGGTCACTCGAAAGAAAATGAAAAAATGAACAATGAAAAATTATAAAATACAGGTCACGCTTTCCAATCAAAGGCCACGAGCGGAAATGCTAACTTGTATTTTTCTTTTTTCACTTTTCACTTTTCATTTAAGCAACTCCCATGCAGGGCCGTTGCAAATCCGTTGCAAATCCCATTCAAATCCCATTCCGGAAGGGAAGATGAATGGGCGAAGTAAGGGGGCAAATTGGTGCAGAAATGAATGAGAATCTTATGGCGATAAGGTTTCAAGGGCGATTATAAGTCCTGCAAGGACGACATATTGTAGGGTAGTGCGGGAGCGCTACTATAGTTATTTACAAGCCCTGTCAGGGCGACATAATTCCATATTGGGGGCGTATTATGAAATTATATCGCACCTACGGTGCTCTTGGGGAATGTGGACTTATGCAACGTGGGTTGCACCCACGCCTATACTATTTCGCCTTTACAAGGCTACCCACATTGAATAAAATTTTCTGACCATAATTTTCTGGTCATCGTCGCTAATTTTCTGGAAAGCCCCAGCACCGTAAGGTGCTTCTCGTGAAATGACGGTGTTATTCTGCGGAGGAATCAAGGAAATGCTCAAGGGCATCCTTCACCTCAAACATATCGTGGAATACGATGTGGGCACCGTTGTCCTTCAGTTGGCTATCGGGTAGGGGACCGGTATTCACACCAATGACAAAGCATCCAGCGGCTCTTCCTGCCTGAACGCCGAGCGGAGCATTCTCCACTACGATCGTTTCCTCTGGCTTGCTGCCCATTCGCTCCATTCCCAAAAGATATGGATCAGGTGCAGGTTTTCCTTGTTTCACATCCTTTGCCGATACAATCTTGTCTGCGTCTATCAAGCCCTCGAAATCGCGTGCCAGACCTGCAAGCAACGGTGGCTGACCGCTTCCCGTAACGACCGTTATCTGCATTCCTCTTGAGAGCATGAAACGCTGTAAGTCCTTGACACCTGGCATGATAGTCGCCTTAGTCATAGAGTGGAAGATGCGCGATTTCTCCAGATACATCTCCATTGCCTCGTCCTCAGAAACCTCACGTCCTAACTGCTCACGGCATTTTATGGCGATAGTCTCAACGCCACGCATACCCTCGTAGAGATAGCCGTCAATCTCAGGCATGTCGATGCCATACTTCGCCATTGCCTTGTTCCACGCTATCGCATGAAACTTCATGGAGTCATAGAGCACGCCATCCATATCGAAAAGAACGGTCTTGGGGCGGTATGCCTCAAGACCGTGCTCATTCATGTATTGCTTTATTTCTTCAATCATATATTGTGAAGGAGTAATAAGGAGTACAAGGAGTTCAAGGAGTACAAGACGATAGTATTAATTGATAAAAACATTCGTCTTGTACTACTTAAGCGACGTAGGAGCGTCACTCCTTGTACTCCTTATTACTCCTTTTAAAAAACTCCAAGAGTTATTCCTGTTCCAAACGAGCCTTGATAGCCTTGGTTGCCTCTTCGTAACCTGGCTTCTCGAGAAGAGCGAACATATTCTTCTTGTAAGCCTCTACGCCTGGCTGGTTGAATGCGTTCACGCCGAGCAACTGACCAGAGATACCGCAAGCCTTCTCGAAGAAGTAGATAAGCTGACCGTAGTTGTAAGCATCAAGACGCTCGATTGAGATGAGGATGTTTGGCACACCACCATCAACGTGAGCCAGACGAGTACCAAGTTCTGCGTTCTTGTTTACCTCGTCTATGCGCTTGCCAGCCAAGAAGTTAAGTCCGTCAAGGTTCTCTGCGTCAGATGGGAAGAGAAGCTTCTTCTCAGGATTCTCAACAGAGATACAGGTCTCGAAGATGGTACGCTCGCCTTCCTGAATCCACTGACCCATAGAGTGGAGGTCGGTAGTGAAATCGCAAGATGCTGGGTAGATACCCTTGCCATCCTTACCCTCAGACTCGCCGAACAACTGCTTCCACCACTCCATGTAGTAGTGCAGCTTTGGCTGATAGTTCATAAGTATCTCGATCTTCTTGCCGTTAGCATAGAGAGCGTTACGCACAGCTGCATAAACGGCTGCAGGGTTCTCCTCGAAAGGAACGTCGATACCGCATTGCTTCTCCATAGCCTGAGCACCTGCCACGAGCTGCTCGATGTCGATGCCTGCGCAAGCGATTGGCAGAAGTCCTACTGGAGTGAGAACTGAGAAACGGCCACCTACGTTGTCAGGAATTACGAATGTCTTGTAACCTTCCTTATCGGCACACATACGAGCAGCACCCTTCTTTGCATCGGTAACAGCAACGATAAGATCTTTTGCTGCTGCCTTGCCAACCTGAGCCTCGAGCTGAGTCTTAAGCAGACGGAATGTGAGGGCTGTCTCGGTTGTTGTACCAGACTTAGAGATATTGATGATAGAGAACTTCTTTGTCTTGAGATATTCTGTAAGCTCTGCGAGGTAGTCCTCACCGATGTTGTTGCCGGCGAAGAGCACAACAGGGTTCTTACGATCCTGAATGAGCCAGTCGAAGCTGTTGTTGATACCCTCGATTACGGCACGAGGACCGAGGTATGAGCCACCGATACCTGCAACTACCACAACCTCTGACTTAGAGCGGAGCACGTCAGCAACAGCCTTTACTTCCTTGATGAACTCAGGAGTGATTGATGATGGGAGGTGAAGCCAACCAAGGAAATCACTACCAGGAACGGTACCTTCTTCGAGACCCTTCTGAGCCTCTGCTACCTGAGCCTTGTAAGCTGATATCGCGCCAGCAGGAAGAAACTGCTGAGCCTTTGTAATGTCAAGTGAGATACTTTTCATTTTGCGCGTTTTATAATTTAATAGTTAATATTGTTGATATTGCTTGCAAAAATACCAAAAATATTCTGAATCCCCAAATTAATTTTGAAAAACTTGACTATTTTTCCGTGCAATTGTTACATAGGTTGCACGATGTGTTAATTATTATTAACGGAAATAAAGAAGTAAAATGATTTATATCAATTGAATTAAAAAAATACTAATTTTGCCAGTGAAATCAAACTAATATCTAAATTATTACAGCTATGAAAAAAATCTTTTTTGCAGTTTCTGCACTGGTAATGAGTCTTAACGCTAACGCTTTTGAATTTGATGGCATCGACCTAAACGGTAATATCGCAGACATCACAAAGCAGGTAAGTGTCAAGGGCTATGCCTTTGACGAGGCAAAGAACGGTCTTGTAGGTAACTGTCAGGGTACTGACATTCTCCTTCGCTTCAACTATGAGAATGTATCTCAGCAGGGCAAGCTCGGTCAGCTCATTGTTGAGATTCCGATGAGTGAGCCTAACTCGCTCGATGTCATTGTGAAGACCTTCAACGTGGTATATCATATTAAGGATAAGGCTGATAACCGCTATACCTACGTTGTTTCAAATGACGGTACCACGCTTACGGTTAGCAAGAAGAATGATGTGGTGCTGTTGACGTATAATACGCCTTATTATAAAGCCTAACCAAGCCTTCCCAAAGGGAAGGATGTTTTATAGTTTTGCCGCTCATAGGTTTCCAATTTGGATTTCCTATGAGTGGCAATTTTTTATTTGCAATACATTCTAAAAAACTCCCCCTTGGGGGGCTGGGGGGCTTCCTACCTAAACGAATCCGTCAGCAACTTAATCTCAATCTGTGGACTAATGCGCTCGTACAGAATGTTATACACGGCATCGAGGATTGGCATATTGACGTGCATGTGGCGATTTATCTCCTTCATACACTTCGTGCCGAAATAGCCCTCGGCTATCATTTCCATCTCTATCTGGGCGGATTTCACAGAGTAGCCCTTACCTATCATTGAGCCAAAGGTACGGTTGCGTGAGAACTTGGAGTAGCACGTTACGAGCAGGTCGCCCATATAGGCAGAGTCTGCCACGTTGCGCTCCGTTGGATGCACGCTCTCAAGGAAACGGTGCATTTCCTGCAAGGCATTGCTCACGAGCACAGCCTGAAAATTATCACCATATTTCAGTCCTGAGCAGATACCTGTGGCAATGGCATATACGTTCTTCAGTACAGAGCCATACTCAATGCCGATGACATCTGTAGAGGTCTTTGTCTTGATGAACCTACCGCTGATGGTAGCAGCGAAAGATTTTGCCTTATCCTGATCCTGACACGCTATGGTGAGGTAGGAGAGACGTTCAAGGGCAACCTCCTCTGCATGAGAAGGACCTCCGATGCACGCGAGGTTATCGTAAGGAACGTCCATTATGTGGTGGAAATATTCCGAGCACACAAGGTTTTCGTCGGGCACGATACCCTTGATAGCTGTGACGATGAACTTATCCCTTATCCTCACCTTCAGTTTCTTGAGGTGGTTCTTCAGATAAGGTGAAGGTGTCACGAACACCAGAGTATCATACGCCTGTACTATCTTATTGATGTCGCTTGAGAACTCAATCTCGTCCATATTGAAATGCACGCTTGTCAAGTATGCTGGGTTATGCCCCATGCGCTTGAAGTCCTCTATGCGGTCATCACGTCGGATGTACCAGCCTATGTGGTGGGTATTTCCAACAATAATCTTGGCAATAGCTGTTGCCCAGCTACCACCTCCGATAATTGCTATTTTTCCACAGTTGAACATTTTTTCTTTTTTTAGGAGTTCAAGGAGTACAAGGAGTTCAAGGAGTACAAGACGAATGTCTTTGTCGCTATTTTTTTGAGTTGAAGGAGTTACAAGGAGTTAAGCCTCTTGGTAGTTATTGCTTTGTATGCCTTGTATATATAGTAGAAGAAGTTTACTTGTCTCTTTTGCCAGACTACATAGTTCTGAATAGTCTTCATCGGAAATATATCCTAAGTCGCGAGAAAGCAATATATAATATTTACATTCCTCCAAACTTCCTTGAGATATATTAAAGAAACGTAGCTTGTCTGTTTTTGACAGTTTTTTATACCCTTCTGCTATGTTTGCTGCAACTGAGACTGCTGCCCGAGTAAATTGAGAACGTAACCCAAATCGTTCAAAATCAGGGAAATCCTGACTGGATTTATAAACGCAAAGCACAAACTCATGAGCCTTTTTCCAGACATATAGATCAAAGAAATTTTTACTTGACTCCATGGCTGATTTGCTTTTATCGGGTTATTTCTATATACTTTGAGTATAAGAAGTACAAGTAGTTACGTTCCTTCATCGCTTAGGTCGTACAAGACAATTGCTTTGTCGTGTTTGTTTATATGACGAATTTACTATCGTCTTGTACTCCTTGAACTCCTTGTACTCCTTATTACTCCTTAAGTATCGTAATTATTCAGCTACCTTATCAATCCAGCTCTGAACCTCGTCCAGGGATGGCTTCTCGTAGCCCAGCTTGTACTTCTTGTTGATCTCACCTATCTTCTGCTGAAGACCCTGAGCCTTCTCGTCCTTGATGTCGGTGATCATGTTGAAGCCAGCCTTGCGCATTACGTATGCCCACTCCTCAGAAACACCAATCTCAGCCCACTCAGCGATGCTTGAGCGTGGAGCCTTCTTCTCAGGCTTCATCTGAGGGAAGAGCATTACCTCACCAATAGCGAACTTACCAGTCATCAGCATTACCAAGCGGTCAATACCGATACCGATACCGAATGTAGGAGGCATACCGTACTGAAGAGCGCGGAGGAAGTCGTGGTCGATGATCATAGCCTCGTCGTCACCCTTGTCAGCAAG
>CACYXI010000102.1 GCA_902778265.1 uncultured Bacteroidales bacterium
TCCCTACGGGGGAGGGCGGGGGGAGAGGCCGGTTTCTATGCAATCTTTAGAGTTATTAGCCCCTGCCAAGAACCTTGAATGCGGCATAGCAGCCATTGATCATGGCGCGGATGCCGTTTACATCGGAGCACAACGCTTTGGTGCACGTGCTGCTGCGGGTAATTCCATAGAGGACATCACAACATTGTGCAAGCACGCACATCAGTTTGGTGCCAAGGTATTCGTGACGGTAAACACCATTATCTATGACGAGGAACTTGATGACACGCTTCAGCTCGTTGAAGAACTGGACGGCATCGGCGTGGATGCAATCCTTGTGCAGGATATGGGATTGTTCACCCTCCTAAAGCAAAGGAAAGAGCCTCTGCATTGCGAACTTCATGCCTCTACGCAGACCGATAACCGAAGTACGGAAAAGGTGAAATGGCTCTTCGACCAAGGCTTTGACAGGGTGGTTCTTGCAAGAGAACTGAGTATTAAGGAGATTGCAGACATCAATAAAGCAATCAACCAACACCCAACACCCAGCCACCAACACCCATCACCCATCACCCAACACCCATTAGAAGTCTTCGTCCACGGTGCCCTGTGCGTTTCCTATTCTGGGCAATGCTACGCCTCACAATATTGTTTCCAACGCTCAGCCAACAGAGGTGAGTGTGCCCAGTTCTGTCGCCTTGCCTTTACGCTAAAGGATGCCAACGGGAAGATTCTCGAAAACGAGCGACATCTGCTTTCCTTGCGCGATATGGCACAGATAGACAACCTTGAGAAACTGGCTGATGCTGGTGCTTCTTCGTTCAAGATTGAAGGCCGTCTGAAAGATGTGGATTATGTGAAGAACATCACGGCGGCGTATAGCGAGGCACTTAATGAGGTGGTACGTCGCAATCCAGAGAAATACACTCGTGCTTCTTTCGGAAGATGCACATACACCTTTGCGCCAAATATTCAGAAATCATTCAACCGAGGCTTTACCACCTATTTCGCAGAGGGCAGAAAGCAAGGACTCGTCTCATTCGACACGCCAAAGGCAATGGGTGAGCCTGTGGGTAAGGTGAAGGAGATTAGAGGTCATTCGTTCAATATCTCCACCACCACTTCCTTTGCCAATGGCGACGGACTATGTTATCTCACCCCTTCCGGACTTGTAGGTTTCAGAGTGAACAAGGTAGAGGGCAACCGCATCTTCCCTTTGCGTATGCCTGAGTCGCTGAAGCCGGGCACCATGCTTTTCCGTAATCTTGATCAGGCATTCACCACACTTCTTGCCAAGCCTTCAAGTGAACGTAAGATTGACATCAGTTTCCATCTTTACGAAGAGGACGGCAAACTGACTCTTTCCGCCAAGGATGAGGTTGGTCGCACTTGCACCATACAATCTGATTGCGAGCTTCAACCAGCAGCAAAGCCACAGGAAGAGAATATCCGCCGTCAACTCTCCAAGCTCGGTGGCACTATCTACCAATGCAAGGACATCAAGATTGATACAAAGGCATTCATTCCAAGTAGCGTGCTGGCTACGATGCGAAGAAATATCGTAGAAAAGACCCTCTCCCCGCTCCCCCTTAAGGGGGGAGAGCCGCTAACGCCCTCAAAACAGCACTTCAATGAAGAGCCTGCCCCTTCCTACCCTATACCTTATTTATATAATGCCTCAAACAATAAGGCAAAGGAGTTTTATAAGGCACAAGGCGTAGAGGCTTGTTCATTAGAAGGTTTTGAGCACTCCGGCTCCCTCCCTACGGGGGAGGGCGGGGGGAGAGGCCGCGGTGTTCTTTTAATGCAATGCCGCTACTGCCTCCGCAACGAGATGGGTTATTGCACGAAGTCTGGCAAACGTGCTCCGTGGAAAGAGCCGCTCACTATCTCCATCTCCGATGGCCGTGAGTTCCAGTTGCAGTTCGACTGCAAGAATTGCCAGATGAATGTTGTTTCAATTAACAAATAAATGTACTATTTAGCTATTTACTATGTACTATTTATGTACTATTTAGTTGATGTACTATTTTCAACGATCAATAACCGAATGGTAAATAGTAAATATAATAAAATAGTAAAATAAATAGTAAATAGTAAATCGTCAAATAGTAAATCATTATGCCCTCACTACGAAACATACTATCTAAAATATTCCCCCTTGGGGGGATAGGGGGCTTTCTATTTCTATTCCTCTTCCTCCTCACTTCCTGCTACCGTGATTCCTCCACGATCAATGAGCAGGAAGAGGCACATGATGCGCTTGCGATAGGCGACACTCTGACACAGGAACAGCAAGATTCAATCTCTTTCTATTCCACGCACCACTATACCGAAGGCTATAACTTCGAGGTGTATAAAGATTCCATTTCCTTGCTCGCACAACAGCCCGAAGAGATGGTTTCGCAAATGGAGATTGACACTTTCGCCGTCTATAAGAATCATCATGTAGTGGTTGGAGATATTAGGATCTTACCACAAGACTCTATCGACTCTGTATGGGTTCAGCTCGCAACCGACGAAGGACGATGGGGATGGATTCACGAGACGGAGTTATTGCCGAAAGTCGTGCCTGTAGATCCAATTTCTCAGGCAATAATGTTCTTCTCCGACTCACACATCATCATCTCGCTAATCATCATAGTGCTTATCGGCATAGCATACGTAATGCGACACATATACCGCAGGAATGCCCCGATAGTGCATTTCCGCGACATCTCTTCGTTCTACCCTACCCTGCTCTGCCTCATCGTGGCAATAGCAGCGACATTCTACGCATCAGTACAGATGTTCGCCCCAGAGACATGGCGACATTTCTACTATCACCCTACGCTTAACCCATTCCAAGTGCCATTCATACTGTCTATCTTCATGTCTTCGGTATGGGCAATGGCGATAGTATTCATAGCTGCGGTAGATGATGTGAAACGTAATCTGCCACTTGTAGATGCCCTACTCTACCTATCAGGAATGATAGGCGTATGAGATGATGTGAAACGTAATCTGCCACTTGTAGATGCCCTACTCTACCTATCAGGAATGATAGGCGTATGCGCTATCAACTATATCATATTCAGCATCACCACGCTCAACTACGTGGGCTACCCTCTGCTGGTGGCATACTGCTATTTCGCCATAAAGAGATACTACACGGTTTCTCGAAAACATTATATCTGCGGCAACTGCGGCAACCGCCTTTCAAGCAAGGGTAAATGCCCTGTCTGTGGTTTCATTAACGATTAAACCTATTTTTACTATATGAAAATTCTAAGAAAAATTTTTCCTTTATTTCTGATAAGCAGTCTTTTTACAGGATTACTCTCGGCTTGTGGAGATGACAAAAACGAGGATGTTCCTGAAACGAAAAAGAACAGGACAGTACTGATATTCATGTGTGCAGAAAACAACCTCGGAACAAATTTCTTTATTAGTGATTCTACCGAGATTGTGAAAGGTGCTGCAAAACTGCCTGACAACGTAAACCTCATAGTGTATGCCGACCGTAGTAGCAAGGCTGTAAAGCCATTCATTGCCAAGGTAGAAAAGGATGGTATGCACATTGTGAAACAATACAAGGAAGACTGGTATTCAACAGACAAGGATGCTATGTCGGAAATCATAAACTGGACTTTTTCAAAATATCCTGCCGACTCATACGCCATGACTTTCTGGGGACATGGCAACGGATGGATTATGGTGCCCGACTACAACACGACAAATTCTTATACCAAGGCAAATGCAAGACGTAAGGCATACGGCTATGACACGGGTAAGGATAATCCCGACGGAGGTGACGGAAATGATAAGTACATCAACATCCCTGACCTTGCCGAGGTGCTTTCAAAAACGCAGCATCTCGACTATATCTTCTTCGATTGCTGTCAGATGATGTGTGCGGAGCTTGCATACGAGCTTCGTAACGTATGCGACTATGTAATAGGTTCGCCTGCCGAAATTCCTGGCTATGGTGCACCATACAACTATGTTGTGTCTGATTTCTTTCTTCCAAAAGATAACGTTGGAAAGTCTATTGTTGATGACTATATCAATCATTCCAACCTCTCTGCTTATGGCGGTCTGCCTCTCTCGGTAGTAAAGACCAGCAATATGGAGAATCTGCTTCATGCAACACAAAGCGCGATAGACACGGTTATGGTGCATTATCAATACCCTAATAACATACCTCTGTATGATGTCATATACTATGGCAAGAACAATTTTTCTTATAAACAGCCAATATACTATGACCTGAGGAATGTGATGCGCAAATATCTGTCCAAAGGTGACTTTGAGAAATGGGAAGATACGTTCAAGCAAGCAGTTGTTTACTCTGTGCGCCCTGCCGACATTCGTGAAACTTCGCTTCCTGACTGGATGTCGAACGAACTGTCCGAACCAAATTTCAAGAATTTCAAGATGAACGATGAAAACTATGGAGGTTTGTCAATGTTCATCCCACAGACATACTATTCTAACGTGAGTTCAAAATACCTCAATCCGAACGTAAGCATCAAGGCTTTCCAATGGAATAAAGCTATTGACTGGACTAAATTTGGGTGGGAGTAAATTTAAAAGTATAAAGTAGATAGTGTAAAGATTAATGTAAATAGTAAAGCCCACATGGAGCAATCACTTGCTTTAGCTTTAGGAAATAAAAGGAAATAAAAAGTAAATGCACAGAATTATTTTTATAATCAAGAATTAGAGAGATTTGTCGAAGACCCACTGACCGCAGGGAAGTAATTTGAGATTTTTTGAATTAATGCGAAAGAGAGAATTTTGCTACTTACGTAGCATTGGGAATAGCCGTGATTGGCAAGAGCGTAAGCGACATTTCTCAAATTCTTTATAATTCAAAAAGAAAAAATCTCTAATTCTTGATAAAAAAATTTTTGAATAATTACTAAGTAAAAAATTTAAGTTTGTCTTTGCAACGAAATAAACTATCAAAAAACTCCTCCTTTGGTGGATGGGGGGCTGGATTACGCGACGGCATACCAATAGCATTAGGCTATTACGCCGTGGCATTCTCACTCGGCATAATAGCAGGCAATGTAGGTCTCAATGCCTTCATGGGCTTTATCGCCTCTTTCTTCACCCGCGCCTCTGCCGGTGAATATGCAGGCTATACACTTGCAGGAGCACAGGCAGCGTATATAGAGGTCATAGGAATGAGTTTGATAGCCAACCTCCGCTATCTGCTTATGAGCACGGCCTTGACACAGAAATTCCGTCCAGGCACATCACTCTTCAAGCGAATCATCACCTCTGCCTGTATCACAGACGAGATTTTCGGAATATCAATTGCATACAAAGGATATCTCAATCCAAGATACACGTTAGGTGCTTTCGCAATCTCCACACCTGCATGGGCATTAGGTTGTACGTCAGGCATCATTGCCGGAAACATACTTCCTGCAAATATCGTTTCTGCTCTCAGCGTGGCTCTCTACGGAATGTTTATTGCAATCATCATTCCACCGTCAAAGAAAGACCGTAACGTGGGCATTGCCGTATGTTGTAGCTTTGCTCTCAGCGGACTTTGCGCCATAATGCCAGTTATCAGCGAATGGAGTTCGGGCACACGCACGATATTATTGACAATAATAATATCGGCGGTGGCAGCAATAGTTAAACCAGTCAAATAACGAACAAACGAAACCCGACCCCTTTCCCGCCCTTCACGGGGAAAGGGTGCCCGAAGGGCGGGAAAGGGGTCTCTATATTATATGAATAATCTCTGGATCTACATATTCATAATGATAGCGGTGACTAATCTCATCCGCATCATACCGCCATTACTTATCCGTGGGCAGATACGTAATAGATTCCTTCGCAGTTTCCTTTACTATGTGCCTTACGTTACCCTTGCCGTAATGACCTTCCCTGCAATAACAGAGGCTACATCATCACCAGTCGCAGGAGCCATAGCCCTTGCGCTCGGCATCATCGCAGCATGGTTCGGTCTTGGTCTCTTCCCAGTCTCCATCATCTGCTGCCTCGTCGTGCTCGTGATTGAATATGCAATAAATTAGAAGTCAAAAAAATCGTCAAAGATAAGACATGACGTATCTTGGAGACTGGAAGAAAAGACCAGTAGAAGGATCAGAAAGTTTTTCGTAGATAGTTGATGTATAGACACGGTCAATTGCATCCTCCAGCGAATAACCTTGTTCCTCTGTGAGAATCTGAATCATTCGTGCAGTAACCTGTTCCTTCAACCGCTTGAACTCTTGTGGCGTTATGTTTGGTTCTGTCATATCTTTGTAAGTTTTGTAATGGCACGCTCAGTACCGAAAAAATACTGAAATGTTATGCCCTTCATGTATTTCAAATTCTCCAGGAACTGGTCGAGTGTAATATCACCAGCCTCATACTTGCCTATCTGAACACCTACACGATCATTGGCGATAGGCCCATAAACAATATCATAGTCGTGGGCAGGTACCGTACTTCTATTATTGCGATTAAGGAAAATAAAATCTGCCCACTCACGAGTATAACCGTCAAAGGTGAGCACACGCAGTTCACCAGAGGCAAGTACCGTCTCGTCAAATAGGTATGTATTCAGAACAGCAGTACCACCTTCCGTGAGTGCCTTAAACTCGCCCATACGCCATGCCTGCTGACGATCAGCAGAAAGGTAGAAACCACGTCCGAAATCCTTGTTCGGACGAGATTTCTGAAGATCTATGCGTTCAATGTCAACTGTTGAACCATGATAAAGCTCTATCATAGCCAACCTCCTTTCCTGTGGCAATAACTTGCCATACTCTGCACCATATCGTCCATTGGCTGAGTGTGCATCACATCGTAGAAATCGTGTGCAACCTTAATAGCTCCATACCGGCTTAGATAGCGATAAGCCTCTGCGTCAGTCATTGAATAATGATTGGCGAAAGCAGCTATAAGCACCACTATATATTCCGATATGTCTTTGACACTAAACATTCATTATATTTTTATGGTTGCAAAGATACAAAATTATTTGCAAAAATAGCAGAAAACACCCAGTTTCTTATTGTTTTAACATGATTTCCCTCTATTCCCACGCATCTCCGATGCTGAACTAACAATAAATTATAATCTCACCAATCTTCTTCCAATAAAATTAATGCGAGATTAATGTGGTATTAATGGGCATTATATGTTTCACTCCGTGAGAAAACATTAATTATCACTAATGACACATTAATCTTATAAGTAAAACTAGTACCGAAGCAAGTCCCTTGTAACTCCCTTGCAAATCCCTACCAAAGTCGGTGCAACTCCCATTTATCGCCTATTCTTAGGAACGGAGTAGAAGCGGATTACAAGCGAAGGAGAAGCGAACCTGAGAGGGAAGAGATTATTTGAACACGGAAAACACGAAAAGAACGAAAATATTACAGCAGCAAGCAGCAAAATCCACTGCGTGGAGCTACACGAATTAAGCGTGAATAGCCACGAATTTCCTCAAATTATAATCTTTAAAAACAAATATTAATGATTAATTCGTGAAAATTAATGGGCAATTCGTGTAGCCAAGCGCAGCGTTTGTTTTTGTTTGTTCCGTGCATTCTGTGTTCAAGAAAAACTTTGCGACTCCACGTCTTGGCGTTCTAAAAATATTTTTTTGAGAAAGATTTTGAATAGAGGGTTTCACCTATATGGTTTTACAGGTATAACTAATTGAAAATCAAGCAATAAAGAAGGGTGAAACCCCTAAAAAAAACGAGGCATTTTTTCAAGGGGTTTCACCCTACGCAAGTTATTGATAATCAACAAGTAAAAGTCTAAAAATCACAAAGGTGAAACCCTCCTATCTAAAAACTTTTGATTTTTTTACTTTCACCACTACACCAACGTTTTTCTGCCGTCAAACACTTGGTGTAATACTCTTGGCAAGTAAAAATGAAAAAAGTTTTTGAGGGCGAGTATTACACTTTTGTCAGTATGAGCATATATTTCAATTGATTATCAACACGTTAAGCGTGGTGTAATACCCTCGAAAGTATTACACCAATTCAGCGGATTTGGTGTAATAGTGGTGTAATACTTTCAGGGGGTATTACACCAAGGATAATACATTATTAATCAGACCTTTAATACACTCAAAACAGCAAAGGTGTAATACTATGCGTTAAAAACTTTTTTCATTTTTATGTCTGAGGGTATTACACCAGCCTAAAGAATTACAAAAGGAGCACCCTCTTATATGAGAGTGCCCCTAAAGTCTTAGAGCTAATTGCTATTTCTAATATTTTACTCTTCAATATCTTCCTCAAAGTCTGCATATTCAGATTTGGCAGCATTACTGCCACCACCTGTTATCAACCCGACATTATCACTTACCACTAATAATGCCGAACTGATAAACGCAGCAGTTTCTATTGAGGGTTTCGTATATCTTCTTTTCTTCATAGTTACTTGATATATTTCTTACCATTCTTGATATAGATACCTGACTTCTGGACATTCTCATTCACAATTCTGCCGTTAAGATCGTAAACTGGTGATTTGTCATTTGTAATCAGCAATTCCTTAATGCCCGTTGTCTCAATCTCATCTTCGAAACTGGCTATAATCTTTGCATTTGTAGCGTTCTTACTAAGAGAGATATAGGCGCGGAATGGAGAAACACTTGCTGAAGGTCCAGCACTACCATCCGTATTGAATGTGCAGGCATTGGCAGGAGATGCCTTCTTATATGAACCAGAGAAAGTAATAGAGTAGCTATCATTCTCGCTCATTATTCCACTACGTTCATAGAAATCAAACGTGCGTATCGTCTTTGTCTTAATGGCAGGAGTATTAGCATCATAATTCACAGGCAAGGCATTCTTTATTTCCACCTTATCATCTATAGCCAACCGAGCAAGGAAAGGAGTTCCAGCAAGAATAATATCCTTTGCCTTGTAGAAACCAACACGCAGAGTATTTGTTTCCGTGTTATAGAGAGCTATTCCCACAGGCACATAGACAGCCTTAAACTGAGCATCAGCAGGATCAACGGCAAATGGCAAACAGAAAGAAGCATAATTATCTTTGCTAATAGCCGCACCTTCACGTACATAAGTTACAGTATTTTCCTTATAATATCCTTTTGTAACCGTTGGCGCACCATCTGAAACGGTAATAGGCTCAGCTTCTGAATGAATAGGGGAGAATGACATTTCATAAATGTTTGCAAAATTTTTCCAACCTGAAGCATATTTGTATGCTTCCGCAGAACCTTCAGGAACAAATACTTTTGTATGCTGAGTACTCATTTCGCCAAAAACGTCATTACTACATACAGGTGGCACTACATTCCATGAATAGATTTCCTTAACACCAGAGCAATTTTTGAAAGCATTTTTCCCAATATTAGTCACAGAATATGGGATGGTGACAGAAGTAAGGCCAGAGCAATCAGAGAAAGCATAATCCGCAACCCCATATACATTCTTTGGCAAAGTAATGCTCTCATCCAATCCTAAATAATCACAAACATAACTATTACCTTTATCATCCTTACAGATTCTAAAATTACCATCAACACTTACATTATTGTATACTGCATCTGCATAATAAGCGATATAGCCACAATCTATTGATCCCTTTGATATAAACGATGAAGAACTGTTAAAGATCTTCTTGAGACCTGAGCAATACAGGAAAGCATCCGATTCAATACTCGTCACAGAATTCGGAATGATGATCGAGGTAAGACCTGAACACCTCAAGAAAGCTTGCCTTCCAATAGTCGTCACAGAATTCCCGATGGTAATGGAGGTAAGACCTGAGCACTCAGAGAAAGCAGAACCACCAATACTTGTCACGGAATTTGGAATGATGATCGAAGTGAGAGCTGAACAACCATAGAAAGCTGCATCTCCAATAACCGTCACAGAATTTGGAATGATGATCGAGGTGAGAGCTGAACATCCAGAGAAAGCTATTCGACCAATATTTGTAACTCCATCATTTATTACTATTTTTTTTATTTCCTTACATTGAGATCCCCAAGGTGTACGATTTCCATAATAACTATTATAATAATCAGGCATATCCGTTCCAGATATGGTTAAAGTGCCATCATCAGATAAATCCCATGTAATTTCCGCATGGATTGTACTCAAGGAGAATACACTAAGAAAAACAAGTAAAAATATTTTTTTCATAATGTTAGTATAGATAGCCTATTGCGTCCCCCGTGATTCGGCTAATTTAGGTTAATAAAAAAGACGTGGGTTGCTGTACTTCCGCTCATCCCACATCTCAGGCTCTGGTATACCTATTCTACAGGATAAGCAACCAGTTAGCCCACGCCGGGAGGGAATTATGCAGAAGTACACCTACACGTCAATAACCACATACATAATAGTATATAGCATCAACGTGAGCGACTTGAGATAAAATCACCCACGCGGACGTTAGTTGCGCTATTTTCTGTAGAATGTCAAATTTACCAGATTTGAGATGTAGAAAATCAACGTCTGTAAACGTCCTTTCGAAAGTCTTTTGCCTGTCAGGGATTTCTCTCTTCATGGCATCAGAACCTTCTTTCCAATATGTCTTGAGGCTATCGCCTCGTTTGCAGAACTCGTCTGCTGAACCCACAAGTCCTAAAGGACTAACTGGTTTCGTCTGCAAAAATAACAAAATATTTGTTAATCTGCAAGAGTTTTATCAATAATCTTAAAGAAACGTATGTGTTTTTCATTTTAACGACAATAAATTAAGGTCAATCCAACAAAATGATAAAGATTAGCAACAAGTTGCTTTTAACTGACAATAATTGCCAATCTACGCAATCTCTTTCCATAAATACTCATTTCTTATTGGTTAAAGATCGGTAAGATTGGCAATTATTGTCAGTTCAAGCACCACAAGGTGCGACTTTCGTTTCTTCCGTATTATCCGTGTTCAAAAGAAAAAACTTTGCGTCTCTGCGCCTTTGCGTTTAATAAGGGCGGTTTCTTACAAGTTCCTGATCTTCCACTCTTGAGGATAGAGGTTATTTGCACGGTTGCCGATATTCTTCACGAAACCTAATGAATGGCCCTGATAAGTGACGACGACAAAACCTTTGGGCACATCAGCACCAAGGACTATTGCCTCATGATGAAGATACTTCAAGGCATCCTCCTTTGATAGCTCCGCAAACGGATATTTATCCTTTGGGAGATTAATGAGCAGAGCCTCCGCATGAGCAGGGATGATGTTCTTTCCCTTCTGTGTGCCGACAGGATGGCCGTCGGATAAAACTCGGAGGAGGGAAGACCTACGGCCTCTCCCCCCGCCCTCTCCCGTAGAGAGGGAGCCGATTCGACCACGGGCAGATTCGTTAATACCTTCTGTTTTTCCTTTGATTGTTGACTTTCTTTCGCACTCCGGCTCCCTCCCTACGGGGGAGGGCGGGGGGAGAGGCCCTGTCAATTTCCTCATCACCGCCATAAACAATCCCTCACCTTTTGTAGTGCCTGGGATGAAGCGATATACTGGTTTATCCCAGCCTTTGAGTAATGAACCTGTTATATTCCATTCTTCCTTGATTTCTATCGGAATAATCTCAGCACCAAGAGTTTCACAAATCCACTTCACGTTCTCTTCATCCTCATGCAGATTGAAGGTGCAAGTGCTGTAAACCATAACACCACCTTCATTAAGACAAGGCCATATATCCTCTATTATGCTACGTTGGAGAGCGGCACACTTCATCACGTTCTGAAGACTCCACTCCCCTATCGAATCATGATCCTTACGGAACATTCCCTCACCCGAACATGGCACATCGCATACTATCAAGTCAAAGGACAAGCCTGCACGCTGATAGTCTATTGCATAGTTATTCGTCACAATGACATTAGGATGCCCTTGCTTCTGCATATTCTCCATCAGGATATTCGCCCTTCGACGGTCAGGCTCGTTGCTATAAAGTACCACGTCATCGGGCAAGGCTGCACGAAGAAGGGTGGATTTGCCACCGGGGGCGGCGCATAAGTCTAGAACACAGGAACGGCCTCTCCCCCCGCCCTCCCCCGTAGGGAGGGAGCCGGTAGGCGATAAAACATTCGCAATATTCGCATCTCCACAATCCTCCCCCTTTAAGGGGAAGCTGGAGAGAGTCTTTAGCACTTCATCAAGAAACATACTTCCTGCTTCCTGAACGTAATACACTCCGGCATGTAGTAATGGGTCAAGCGTGAAGTTCGGTCTCTCGGCAAGATAGAAAGCGTTACGGCACCAAGGGACAGGAGTAATACGGCCTCTCCCCCCGCCCTCTCCCGTAGAGAGGGAGCCGATTCGATCACAGTCGTCTCCTATAAAATCATAAATATCTCCTTTGAAGAGAGAATCTTTTGAGCATTCCGGCTCCCTCTCTACGGGAGAGGGCGGGGGGAGAGGCCGAGTCGGTCTGCATTTAAACGGATTCAGCCTCACGCTAACAGGCACAGCCTCGTCAAAGGAAGCAAGATAATTCTTCCATCTCTCCTCGCCAAAGAGCGAAGAGGTATAATCGATAAATTCTTTTGGAAGTTCCATAACAAAAGCCCCTCACCTGCCCTGCGGGCATCCTCTCCCCAAGGGGCGAGGGAGATGTTAGTATTTTAAAATTAAAAATATCATTGACAAACCCTCACAGCGAACAAAGGTAATTTTAACCTCGCCCCTTTGGGGAGAGGGTGTCCGTAGGACGGGTGAAGGGCCGTGGTTTTAGAATTCAAACCATCCTTCCTCTTCCTCCACCTCTTCCTTCTTCGGCTTAGGCTTTGGAGGGTTCTTCATATTACCCTCTTCGTCAAACATATCGTAGGTGGTGCGGAGAACCTTGAACTCTGTTCGGCGGTTAAGGGCATTAGCTGTTTCCTGCTGATCTGGCTTGAGCTTCGTGATAAACTCCTCGGTGAGAATGTCACCTTCCTTGAGCCAAGGATAGTGCTCTGCCACCTTCTTGCGAATCGTCTTAGGATGCTCCTCGCCATAGCCAACAGGCGTAAGTCTCTCGGCAGCAATGCCCTTCTTTATAAGATAATTCACAACAGTCTCAGCACGTTTTTGGGAGAGAGCCTTGTTGTATTCGTCAGATCCGCGATAGTCGGTATGTGCCGACAACTCAATGGTGATGTTAGGATTCTCCGTAAGCATCATGACAAGAGAATCGAGCGCAACGGTACTTTCTGGCAAGAGATCTGCCTTATTGAACACATAGAAAATGTTATCCACAAGTACTGGAGCAGAGATAGAAGCCAGAGGGAACTGAAGGTCGAACACCTCGGATGTCTTCGCGCTATCCACGTGCAACTCCTCCTTATGATTCAAAAAGCCCGGACAACTGCCCAATACGATATAGTCAACGCCCGGAGTAACCACATACTCAAACGAGCCGTCGCTCTTCACGCCCATCGTCTGGTTAGTACCATCGCTACCCACTATCCTTGCCACTCCATTGGTAAGCTCATATCCGTCCTGTTCATAGATCCAACCGCGGATTGTCTGCACCACCTCTGGATTCTCGAATGAATAGATATGATCCCAACCACGAGCATCACCTCTATTGCTTGAGAAGAAACCCTTGTTATGATTTCCCTCAAAGGTGAGTCCGAAATCATCTCCCTGAGAGTTGAGCGGATAGCCAGGATGCGATAGATGATACTTGTTATCATCACCTGCCACAGCAATAAACACATCAAGTCCTCCCATACCCGGATGACCGTCGCTTGAGAAATAGAAATCTCCATTAGGACGGAACGTAGGGAACATCTCGTTACCCGGGGTATTGATAGGCTCACCAAGATTCTCCACACCTGCCATACCAGCAGATGTCAATCGGGTGCGCCAGATATCCAAGCCACCCTTACCACCTGGCATATCACTAACGAAATAGAGCCACTCACCATCGGGCGAGATAGCAGGATGAGCGAAAGCGGAAAGAGTATCATTTGTAATCTTTAGCTCAGTAGCCTTGCCCCACGCAGCATCCGAACGCTGTGCCGTAGCAATAATGGCATAGCGAGGGTACTGAGGATCGGTAGGGCATTGGGTGAGGTACATCGTACTTCCATCGGGTGACAGACAGCAAGCTCCCTCGTCATATTCCGTGTTCAGTCCGCTGGCTATCTCCTGCGGTCTGCCCCAAACGCCTTTCTCATCCTTATCAGAAAAGAAGATGTCGCCTGGCTTTGCACCTGTGATACCGCTCAACTCATCACCCTGTGCCTCGTTGCGGGTAGAGGTGAAATAGAGTCGGTCATACTGATCACCTCCAAGTACAGGACAATAATCAGCCCTACGACCGTTGAACACATCCATCTTCTTCACCGTATAGGCAGAGCCTGCCTTCTTCCATTCAGGAGCCGACTGTGCAGAAACAAGTCCATTCTTTACAAGGAGGTCATAATCTGCCTGCGTTATTTTCTTTGTACCATCCTCGCTCACGGTACTATCCTTCAGTTCCTCAAACTCCTTCAGAGCTGCCTTATACTCGCCATTCTTCAGAAGCAGACGAGCGTATGTAAGTCTGTCCTCGGGCTTTGCCTGATTGAATCTCACCGCATTACGATAGCAAGCCAATGCCTTCATGGTGCTACTGACACGCGCATAGCACGTTGCAGCCTTCAAGGCACGCTGTCCGCGAAGCTCACGCTCCTTTGGAGGAGTCTTTGAATAAGCCTTCTTGAATTGCTCTGCCGCATCGTAGTATTCGCCAATAGCAAGGAACTTCTCACCCTTACGCATAGCATTATCTGCCGCACAAGAGCACAGCAGAGCCAAAACGACGATACTAAGGAGAGAAAATATAGACTTATTCAATCTTCAATTACGATATTACAAATTACGAATTACAAAATTACAATATAATAACGTACACAAGCCCAGATTATTGCTTATGGGTGTCTGATGTTACTATACACTAACACCTAACACCCATCACCTAATGCCCTAAATTAACTCACGTTAAATTATTTATTGTAGTTCTCTTCTATGAATTTTTCAAAGCCGTCCTTGTCATTTTCATAGAGATTCTGCAATTTCTCCAACTCATCATTCTTACCCAGTTTTTCCTTCTCTGTAGCATATCTTGCTATAACATCTATCATACCTGCCCTAAACACATCCTGCGTGAAATTCTTCTCTCCACTTGCCAAAGCAGCGAAAGAACAACCTGCAATATATGAAACAAGAATAGGATGATATTTTTCATTCTGGGCTATCAAATTGGTTATAAAAGAACATACATTCACCGAAACATCAGGAGAAGCCGTAGCCCACGCAAGGATATAACGGACGGCCTTATCCATATCAGGAGTATCAGAAAGATGAGTAAGATAATACTTGCAACATCCCATTATATCAGCATTGTGCATACGAGCCTCTTCTGCCGTATTAACCGACATAGAATCCACGACAAAGCCATACTGAATATCTTTCATAAAGATAGGCAACCCACGTATATACTCCCACATACGATCCTCAACGTCCTTATGCTTTGCCACCCAATCAGCATTAGTGATATACTTCTTCTTAGAATTTTTCATTGCCACATGGAAAAAACACTCCAAGAATCCCTGACGATTCAATGCCGCGAAAAATGGCATGAATGATTCGCTAAAGAAATCATATGTATATGCAACAGGAAGTGGTGTACCAAGCGTATCAGGACAAAGCAAAGGGGTTATCGTTGAAAAAATATCATACAACCTGCCATATTCCGACGGCTCACTCTTCATCATTTCATTAACCTTGTTGAAAGCAATCGTCGTTTTAGGACCAGAAGCAGAATCGAGCTTCAAATCCGCCCATTTAGCAAACTCATTCTCTATCAAGTCAACACGATTACCTCCCTGAACAGCAAACATTGCCTCTGCCAAGAACGCATCACAAAAGCTGTGGGTTTCCTGAGACAACACACCACCCAACAGCGCATAACTGCCTGCATGTGTAGGATTATATTTGATAGAATTATACAAATTAAAGAGTATATTGTCCGCCCATTTTTCCTTGTCCTGCTTATCCTTATCTGCAAAACGTGATAATGCCAAAGCTGCATTATAATGAATCAGCTGCAAGGTATGAAAATCATTAGGCTCAGTTACTGAAGCCGCCTTCTCATAGATTTCAATAGACTTCACGTGCTCTCCCGCATCATCCAATATACCAGCATAAAGCATGTACAAAGTAGGCAAATCCTTAGCGTCAGCTCTCTTTATCTGCTTCTCAACCATCTTCTTTGCCTCCGACACCTTACCCATAGCACTTAGCGTGAATGCCTTTTCCGACACGGCATTAGAGTTGTTAGGAGCTATAGCAAGTGCGGAATCATATCTCAAGATAGCTTCATCATACATTCCCCTATCATGATACATAACGCCAGTTGTTATCAATCTCTTTACATTCTCATCCACTTCCTGTCCGTAAGCGAACACCACGGTGAACATCATCACCAACAGAAACAAAATTCTTCTTTGTATCATTACCGTCTCGTTTTTATCGTTATACAATTTCCAACTATAATAGAACGCACAAGAGCCCCGATTATTGCAGAAATGGGAAATCCATAATGATTACCAATGACAATGTGGATTAATATACATTACCAAATCCAACAAGTAATACATCACTACAGGGAAGATAATAACATTCGCAAGCAACACCTTTCCTATACGCCTTAACCTCGGAGACGAATCTGTATTACCCCAAAAAGCAAAACCAAGAACAAGCATAATGCAAATTCCCATAAATGCATAAAACGCCATAGAAAATACGACCACCTCCCCATTCGTAGAATCAAAAAGAGGAGCCGCAATCATTAATCCTACTAATAGATCCAAGACAAGGACAAGAAGAAAAATTTTAATATAACTCATAATTATAAGTTTCACACCCTCCCCCAAAAGGAACAAAGGTATTACTAAAAAATATGTGTACTATGTGTACCTTTAATGCTTTTTCATCCAAACGCTATCTATTTTTAACCTAAGTTTGACGAATTCGCACCTTTGGTGCTTCAACTGACAATAATTAACGTGAATTCGACGAATTTTATCAGTTTGTATGTTGTTGAAAAACACGTGGTTGAAGAAGCTCTGAAAGAGCGGCACCTAAAAGGGCAGTCCGTTAGGGCTGTCATACAGACAGTTTTAGGGAATGAGGTCTGAAGGACCGACACCTATTGTATTTATTAGGTGTCGCACTTACAGCGCTCCTTTTCATCGAACTCACGTTAATTAGCAATCTTACCAATCTTTGCCCAATAAAAATTATAATTTATGGAAAAAGATTGCGTAGATTGGTAATTAACTCACGTTATTTTTGGGATTTACGTTTTCGCTTGCCAGTTGACAGCAAGGAAATATCGCCTATTAGAATCTTATGAGGCATCTCTGCGCGCGAAACCCTTGTTCTCAACCAACTACGTATTTCCTCTTCAGTAATAGCCGACGCTTGTTTCAGTTCCACCTGTGCATGCAAGACTTTACCAAACGACACATCTGCAACTGGATAGACTAATGAATCCGCAATCTCAGTATGCTCGTTGAGCACTCGCTGAAGGTTTTCGGGATATACATTCTCACCTCCACACACCACCATGTTGTCGCTCCTGCCACGATAGAAATAATTCCCTTCCGCGTTTCTCCATACAAGATCTCCTGTGTTCTTCCATATACCACCCAACAGAGGCTTCATGCAAAGAGTGCCAATGCCTTCAGCGTTGATATTCAGAATACGACATCTGACACCAGAAATCGGCTTTCCTAACGTAACCTCATCACAAGAGTTCAAGGCAGATGGTGAAGCCAACATGAAAAAGCCTGCCTCTGACGTGCCATAGAGATTGAACAGTACATTACCTATCGTCTCACAAACCTTATCAACAAGTTTCTTCTCAAGAATATCTCCTCCACAGATAATGCACTTGATACTCCTCAACTGTTCTGACGCATCAGGAACAAGCATCATACGCGAGAGCATGGCTGGCACAACGGGTAATGCCTCAACCGCCTCATCGTGAATAAGTTTCACCACCTCTTCGGAAACTACTAATGACGCAAATCCAAAACCATGATAGTAAGGCAACACTATCAATACGCTCTGGTATTTGTAGATGCGGATATTCCGAAGAAGCGCAAGGAGAGGTGGCAAGAATTGAAAGATTCTACATTGTCTCGTCACGGCCTTGTAGTTTCCACTTGAACCTCCCGTGAAAATCGTCATGTTCCCACCTCTGAAAATATATGGCAATGAACATTTCGCAAAAACCGTTTCCTTGATTCGTTCTTCCAGATGCTCCACAGTGACAAAGGTCGTAGAAGTAGAATTCTTTGCAACTACCCTATCGGAATATTCTTCATCGAAAAATAGGAAATCGGTTGTGCCGACTGATAGCATATCGTTTATTTGCCTTATGCTAACGTCCGTGTTGAGCAGCATAACATTTACCCCAAGACGTGACAGGGCGAAAAGCAATATAGTTGACCATTCGTGATTACGGCAGAGCATGGCAACCTTTTTACCTTTTAAGATATTGTATTCCAAAAACAGGAACATTGCCAAGCGTTCTGCCTTTCCATACATTTCTGCATAGCTCAACCTCACACCTTCCGTCACTAACGCGCATCGTTGAGGATGAGTTTTTGCTGATGCCTTCAGCAAGGCCATCAACGTTACACCTTCCGTCAGAAGACTATAAATTATGTTGAATATAAATCTCATTATGCTTTTCCAAATACACTTGCTATTCTCCACGGAACTCTTGCCCACCACGGCATATAGCAACTCTTGCCATTCATTGCCAGACGCAAAAGCAATGTTGCTGCTTCCGAAGCATTATATCCAGGAAGATCCTTATACCTTGGATTTACATCCGCCATTGCAGTATGAACCAAAGGCATATACGCTATCTGTACTTTCACGCCCTTGCTTTTAAACTCTTTGGAGGCAGTTCTGCACCACATATTAGCTGCGACCTTTGATGAATGATATGCCGACCAACCGCCAACAGCAGGATAAAGTGTACTTACCGATGAAGTATAGATTATTCTACCCTTTGCCTTGACTAAAGATGGAATGATTGCCAGCGAAAGAGCCACCAACGAACGATAGTTTACATCCATAGTCCTATCAAAATCATGAAGCCTATCCAGAGCATCCTCTATCAGTCTGCATATAGACTTGCCAGCATTGCAGAAGAAATAATCCACTTCCGAATACCTGTCATGCAACTCTGAACAAAGAGCTGAAAGTGCCTCTCTGTCACGAAGATCCACAGCATAATAATCCGCCTCACATCCTTTTATTCTTGCAACAGAACATAGTTCTGACAGTTCTTCCTCATCACGCGCAATAAGAACAATATTTGCCTGCGCCTCTATCAAACTATGCACCAAAGCCTTCCCGATACCCTTCGAGGCACCAGTAACCACTATCTTTTTTCCCGAAAAATGCCTTTTCAATCGCTCATACTCAACATGAGGAGAGGGGTAGATAAGCCATTTGAATGTATGGAGAATCATATATGTTGTTGTTTGAACTTTTTTCTTACCGACTGCGAAGGTAAACAAAATTTCTGATACCGCCAAACTTTTTGTAAACAGATTTCTCTGACTCATCAGAAGAAATCTCATGAAAAACGTTAAGCGTACAGAAAAATAGTTTTTTGCAAGAAACTCTACACTCTACACCAATAAGCACATAAATCACTGAAAAACAACATTTTGAAGCGGTGTAGAGTTTCACTTAACTCTACACCAACTATACATTCTATACACCATTCAAGTCAAGGAATCGTCAAACAACAAAAGATGTAGAGTGTGTAGAGTTGGTGTAGAGTTGAAACGAACTCTACACCCGCATAATTTCCTATGAATCTTACTGTTACGCATCATTTGGTGTAGAGTGTAGAGTTATTTACATTTTTCTCATTTTTCTTTACACCTTCGCTCTCACCACCTCACAAAGCCGTTAAAAAACGGGAATACAGAAAACAGATTAAAAGCGAATTAGAAGCGAATTAGAAACGGAATTGCAACGGAATTACATGGGAGATAGAATCATCGATAATTGATTTTCTTACCATTTGGTTTATAATCCTCGGCAACAGAAATATAAACATGCTCAAATACTCTTAATGATATTTTTCTAACAGATTTCATCTTCTCATCATAAAGAACAAACAGAGCACACTTATAACCTTCTTCTGTCAGAAAATCATCACGGAAATCCTTGTCTAAACTGCTTGTCTCAGGATATGTAAAATGAAACTTACCATCCTTACCCTCATATCCAACAAGCAACACACAGTAGTCGGGATTAAGCGTTTTTCCTATTTTTCCAATAGCATTCTGTACTTTTTTACCTATACCGATTCGTAGTATATCTGGAGAGAAAACGTAATCAGCAGATTTCTCCATTATAGAAAATGGGAAAAAAGATTCATGAAAATTCCTTGTGCCTTCAGAAAGTAACCGTAGAAATATACTACGATGTAAGCCCCTAGTCTTTACATTTTCTATTCTATAAGGCACCAATGTATCGCCATCAAGTATATTCAGAGTATCGTTAGACACAGACCATTTGAATTCATCAACATCATTAGACGGATACACTCTGAAAACTTTTCCATTCTCATCAAAAAAGAAATGCTGATAACCATGTGCATACATATCTGCAATATGAGGAATACTATCCTCTTCCGTCACACAATTATAAGCGATATAATGGTTTACACTCCAACATCCATGTAAATCTATTGGTTCAGATGCGAACAAACTGCATTGAACCAAAAGAAAAGACATCAAAGACAATACTTTTTTCATTATGAGACATTTACTAATACACTTCACCAAACTCTATATAACGCAAACTATCATGCACAAAAACATATCTGCTATGGTATGTCATAGTGTCAAGAGAATAGACAACTTGACTATCCTTGCGAGTTATTTCAAACTCTACATCCTTGTATTTCTCAGAAAAAACTTTTTCTGAAAGTCCTAAACGAGCACCACGAGTTGTATAGAATGCCGTATCAGGAAGTACCAATACACTATCCCTGTATTGCAGAGGAATAGTATCTGTTATATAGAAATAGTCAAATTGCCCTCTATATCCTCCATTTTCCATTTTTAGGAATAGGTATTCCGTAGAAGAGGCATTAGAGAAATAAACACCTTCTCCATTGTTATAAGTATCTACAATAGGAGGAAAGTTATCTATTGAGCATGTAAAGGAGGTGTCACGTAAAATGAACTTATTGACAGATGAATCAGGCATAAGATATTCAACGTACTTTTCCGAGTTGGAGTTTCTAATACATGAACATAATACAAATACATTACCCCCCAATATTAGTAAGCCAATTTTCTTTTTCATTGTAGAATTCATTATTAAAACACGAACATCCTTGGCTTGGTGTTCTGTCGTTTTTATCGCAGATCTTCTTCCATGTGCCTGATGGCTATGTCGAGGAAGAAATGGGTGAGGTGTTCGTCAGTACCCTCTGTGTGTATCTGCTTCAAGGCAGCGATATACTGCTGACGCTCTTCGAGATAGATGACGAGTTGCGGATGCCCCTTGCGCATAAGGATGTAGTTACTCAACAGACGACCTGTACGTCCATTGCCATCACGGAAAGGATGCAGGTATTCGTAATATCCATGGAAACGTGATGCTACGATCATAGGATGAACATCTGACTGGCAAGCACGCTCATACAATTGAAAATTGACAATTGATAATTGAAAATTATTATCAGCATATTCTCCTGCCACAGCATCTGGGACATGATAGCTGATGGTATGCTCGGTAAGGAGGAAATTGATACGCTTGAGGAATGCTTCATCGAGAGGATGGTCAAGGTTCTGCATCACGTATTCGTATGCCCTGAGATGGTCTGCCATTTCCATACACTCAAGTAGCTTTCTACCATGAGGAATCATACCAAGACCGAGTTCCTTCAAGGCACGAGTATCATCTACCGTAAAACTGTTGCCCTCTATGGCACACGAATGAGTAGAGAACAATATCTCGGAATATTCCTCATACTGCTCTTTCGACATACGATGGCATATCTTTTCCTGATATTCCTTTCGTATAGCCTCATAACGTGATATTTTTTCCTCCATTGTCATATATAGGGAAAGAGTAAAGAGTAATGTAACGTGAGTTACTTCCCTGTGGTCAGTGGGTCTGCGACAAATCTCGATGGATTTCATGGATGCATCTCCGATGCTTGTACTTTACGGAAAATTAATGCGGTATTAATGTGATATTAATGAGAAATTATATGTTTTCGCTCTGCGAACCTACATTAATTATTCGCTGAAGCTCATCAAGCTAAAGCAAGTTCTCACAAATGACACATTAATGTCGCATTAATTTCTTCTTGTAGCAAGCGGTTTGTTTTCGTCGAGATTTGTCGAAGACCCACTGACCATAGGGAAGTAATTCACGTTAATGTAGATAGTATAAAGGGGTAAAGAGTAAAGTAAGAAGTATAAAGAATAAAGAGTAATGTAGATAGCGATTCACACTAACTACATTACTCTTTAAACTTTATTCTTTAATCTTTCAGCAATTACTTCTTATCGCCTACGATACGGAACTTCTTCCAGTAGTCGGCTACCTGATATGCCTTTACAACTGATGCTGGCACGTGAAGCTCTCCATATACATCGAAAGTCATGTTGTCGATAGCAGGTGGGGTCTGTGAAAGCAACTTAACAGAAGACACGCTACGACAGCCATCAAAAGCATAGCTCATGATACTTGTGTTGCTACCGTTGATAGTGACAGAAGAAAGGGATGAGCAAAGCATGAATGCACCACGACCGATACTGATGACAGACTCTGGGATATTGATGGATGTAAGTCCATAGCAGAGAGCGAAGGCATTAAGTCCGATAGTGCGAACTGAGTTTGGTATGGAGATATTTGTCATACTCTGACATCCATAGAAAGCACATGCACCGATACCAGATACTGTGTTAGGGATTATAGTACCCTTACAACCTGCAACGAGCATATTGTTGGCAATCATTACGATTGCGTTGCATCCGTTACGGCTGTCATATACAGTGTTATCCTTATCTACCACGATAGATGAGAGGGCATTGCAAGAAGAGAATGCACCCATACCGATGCTCTCAACAGAGCCTGGGATGTTGATAGCAGTAAGACCATTGCAGCCAGAGAATGCACCCTCGCCGATAGTTGTCACAGAATTAGGGATTGTGACAGAAGTAAGTGAACTACATCCATAGAAAGCCTTGTCGCCAATGCTCTTTACGGAGTTAGGAATTGCAACGGATGTAAGACCTACATTTTCCAGAAAAGCCTCCTCACCGATAGATGTAACAGAGTATTCCTTTCCTTCATGTGTCACAACCTGTGGAATAGTAACAGCTCCTGAATAGGAAGAGGAAGCTGATTGAGCACTCTCGTTGTAAGTTACCTGTGCTTCTCTCTTGTTACCGTCTAAGTTGTAATAGACACCATTGATTTTGGTCTCGGCGAATGTAGCCATTGAAATCATAAACGCCACTGAGATTATGTTTAGTCATGCACAATGTACATAAGTGTACAGAGCACAATTATGATTTACGATATAATATATATTAAACACTTTTTTTTCTTTTTTATTGTACTATCATTCTTGCGGAATTGTGATTTTAATGTTTTTTAAGAAAGAAAACCCATCCAGTTCCTCCCCCCTCACCCCCTCAAGGGGGAGTAGATAGCATTATTAGAGTAAAGAGTAAAGTATAAAGAGTAATGTAGGTAGCAATTCATACAAACTACACTACACTTTAACTCTATTCTTTACTCTTTAATCTAAGCTAACGTGAGTTACTTCCCTGTGGTCAGTGGGTCTGCGACAAATCTCGACGAATTTATTCAGTTGTATGTTATTGACTATCATGTGGTTGAAAGAGCTCTGAACGTCGAAGAGGTCGGCGGCCGAAGGGAAAGCCAAGGAGCGATACCTAATAGGGCAGTCCGTTAGGGCT
>CACYXI010000103.1 GCA_902778265.1 uncultured Bacteroidales bacterium
CTAACGGACTGCCCTTTTAGGTATCGCTCCTTCAGAGCTCTTTCAACTGCGTGATATTCAATGATATATGAGTAGAGCAATTCATCGAACTCACGTTAATTACCAATCTTGCCAATCTTTACCCAATAAGAAATGAAAATTTATGGAAAGAGATTGCGTAGATTGGTAATTATTGTCAGTTAAAAGCAGCTTGCTGCCAGACAATTAGAATTGGTCGCACAGGCATCAAACAAGCACATAAAAAAATACGCTACTACTCTTCGCGAGCTGTAGCGCATTGAAAAATATGTTTAACTAAAATCCTTTTCTAAAATCAAAGAACAATCTCGCGATCATTCTTATGTTATCCAAGAGTCAAACAATCTTTAACCTAATAACTAAAACCTAAATCTATTATTCTACTAACCTAAACAAACAATTTTACGTTTTTTATTAATATTTTCGTTTTTCCTTGACTAACATCAAGCGTTTGTGCACGCACACAACAATAAAACACAGTTTTTAACGAGTTTTTAGCATCTGCGGGGAAGCCTCCCTAAATTACATCCATTAGTGAATTCCAAAACGCTTATACTTTATCCTCTCCCTTCGCCAAGTATAGACACAATGGAGGGTTCCGTCAGAGCCTACAATCATAGTAGGATATGAATACTGACCTATAGGAGAGGTTTCAAGCTGACGGGTAGGCGTCCAATGAATACCATCCTTTGATGTGGCTACCCAAAGAGGGGTACGCAATGGCTTGTTGCGCTTTGGATCATCAGACTTTCGCCAATCCACACAGCCGAATGGATTATACACAACGGCAAAAGTACCATCGGTAAGGGTAACGGCATCTATACCAGAGTTGTTGTTTGGAAGATCAGAAATAAACTCCATCTGCGACCAAGTCAAGCCGCCATCATCACTCCATGAGGTTGCAACAAGAGCGTCATCCTTCTGCTCTGGAGTCTTTGGGGCAGCAGTACGGGCAAGAAGTTGCAAGCGTCCATCCTTATGAACAAGGATTGTTGGCTGAATAGTGCGGAATCGGGCATCATCCTGTGGGATTTTATCCGTTATCCACCACGAATTGGCATTATCCACTGAAATCTCCATATAGCAACGCCATTGTCCTTTCTCGGTCTTTGAACCTGGGGCTGTTTCCTTACTCGTTGGGGCTATTATTCGGTCACAGGCAAGAACATCACCATTCTTGCACTTGAATCCACGAGGGAGTATGACTGGCTGGTTCTTGATAGCACCAAGGAGAGAGTCGGGAGAAATAGCGGCCTCTCCCCCCGCCCTCCCCCGTAGGGAGGGAGCCAGTTCCCCACGATAAGCAGGGATAGAGTCACGTTTTCCTATCCAAGTATAGCCATTATCAGTACTGCGCATTTGATAGCCAGTCCAATCTCGTACATCCTTACCAATCTTATAATGCAAGATTACATCGCCATTAGGCACTTGGAAAAGTACTGGATTGTAGCAAGCCTTACCATTACCTTCCGCAACCTTTTCAGGCTTTGACCAACCTTTTTCATACACATTACCATTCTTCAGGTCACGCTTCAACAGTTTCTTCCTCTGGGTATAGATGCATACATCAGGACATCCCTCGTAAGAGCCTCCGAAATAGGCTGCAAGGAGATCACCATTCTTGAGTTCCACAATGGTACTTGCATGACAGGAAGGGAAATCAGCCTTTTCATAGAGAAATTCATTCGTAAGAGCCTCGGAAGGTATAGGAACGCTGAAATCATAGTGCCCAGAGCCAAGAATCTTTGTTTCCGAAGGGAGAACGACCTCGGCAGTCGTGTTGCAAGGAATATCAACAGACCAATTGAGATGAGTGATAGTCTTATTCCATGATGATACTATTTTACCGTATGGAGAATCGTATGTAGCCGTAGCTTGAGAAAGCTCTTCAAGTCCGAAACGAGGGGCAAGCCTTACCTTCTTATATCCAGCCTCAGCAGAGGATATTCCTCCAAGTTCACGGAACATCCACGGAACGAGATCGCCAAGCAACATGACATGATTGCCTGAGTTCATAGCAGGATTGGCGGTATCACCATTCCATAATTCCCAGATAGTCGTAGCACCATTCTTTGCCATATACCCCCACGAAGGGTAATCATCGCGAGAGGCAAGGAGATAGGCAACATCAGTACGCCCACGCTTTGAGAGTTCGGTAAGTAGCCATTGAACACCTATCACCCCACAGCAAAGATGCCCGTTGGCAGGATTGAGCAAGAGTTTTGCAAGAATCTGCGATGTTATTGCCTGTTCATATTTCTCTGGCACTATGCCAAAGGCGAGAGGAAGGAGATTAGCCGTAAGGGAATTATTGGCATAATAGATGGAATCTGGGTAGAGGATATGCTGTGGCATACTCTTCACGCCATAGAGAGTAACGGCAGATGTGCCTTCCTTTACGGTAAGATATTGCTTGTTAATAGCCTCACGAAGTTCGTTCTGCATCTCAGAGAAAAGAATAGTATCAGCAGAAAGAACGTCTTGTGACATTCCTCTCCTTGACATTTCGGCGCTTGGCTCTATGATACGAGCAAATTCCTTCATCATCCCAGCCAGTTTATACACATAGCAAGAGCCTATCAGAATGCCATCAGTAACACGATCTGAGTCTTGGGAATGTATGAGTTCAGGAGATTCGGGCGTAACACACCAGTCTGCATATTTATCAGCCACGACAAGTCGTGTCTTACTATCACGCTTGTCATTCCAGATATGCATTAGCCATTTACGCATCTGAGGATAGAAGGACTCTATTGCACGCTTGTCGCCAAACTGACGGTAGAGCATATCAGAGGCTGTTATGAGAACTGCAGGCCATGTCACGTTATCGGAATAATAATTCCAGAAAGCAGGGGCTACATCGGGGATGCAACCGTCTGCTCTCTGAGCCTCAACAATATCCTTTAGCCACTTATAATATAAGGTGGAGTTATCAAGAAGGTAGCTCTCTCCCCAGCAGCCCATAGTCCTGTCGCCAAGCCAAGGCATACGCTCGTCACGCTGCGGACAGTCAATCGGCATTCCCTTATAGTTGCCCAGTATTCCCCAATAGGCATTACGCATAAGGGTGTTGAGCATATCATTTGAACAAGAAAAAGAGCCAAGACGAGACATTGGGTCACTAATGACTTCGCCGATGATGTCACAAGAGTTTAGAGGGGAGAGTTTAGAGTTTAGGGATGAGAGAATCGACAGTTCTACGTATCTACCACCATGAATGACGAAACGGGGAGCCCACCAATCTTTGTCCTCGCCATTGCTGATGTAATAGTCGGTTGATTCTGCATTACGCAGATTAGCTGTATAGAGCGAATCCTTACCTGTGAGTCGTTCAGCATAGCGAATGCGAAGTGTATCGCCTTTTTGCAGATGGAGTGAAGACAAATTCACCTTTGCCCAACCAGCGAAGTTCTGTCCGAAATCTATAACGAGTCGGTTGTCAGCCTTGATAATCTGCTTAACATGAAGGGTATCGACAATTTTCATGGAAGGACTCAGATTGCCCGTGAGTGTGCCACGAGGCACATGAGTACGCTCAGCAAATGCCCATGAGGAATCATCGTAATCTGCGAGAGTCCAACCCTTCCACTCCTTCCGAGCATCATATACCTCACCATCATATTCGTTAGCCGAACGGATAGCGCCATCAGCATTTATCTTCCATTCCTTTTCGTTAGTGGCAAGGACTTCGGTAGTGCCGTTCTCATACTCCACAATCAAATTTGCGTGAAGGCAAGGATAGCCGTATGTATTGATTTTATGAAGCTTATATGCCTGTTGAGGTGCATAGAAACGACCATTACTCACGGTAACTGCAAGACAATGCAGAGCGTTAGGTGTTGGGTGTTGGGTGTTAGGTGTTAGATGATTGGCGTTAGGTGTTAGGAGCTTGGTCACATCGTAAGTATTGTAGATAATACTCTTGGTATAATCGGTTGGAGCAGGTGTAAGGACCTCCTCCCCTATCCTATTCCCATCAAGATATGCCTCGTAAAGTCCAAGTCCGCAGATATGGAGAGTGGCACGGCGCACCTTCCCTTTCGTACTAAAGACATTTCGATAATAGCGCGCAGAGAGTCGGGAGTGGGCATCTTCCCTATCCCACGGATTGGCATGTTCCATACCTATCCAATAGCCTTGCCATGCACCATCAGTAAGAAGTCCGACAGACCATGCTGAAGGCTCGCTCCAATCAGTCCATTGTTTCTTCTTTCCATAAGAATACTCCACTCGCACCTTCCACCAATATCTGCCATTAGCTTTCAAATCCTTTCCCTGATAGCGTACCCATTGCGAGACATCACCCCCTACCGTAGTATTCCACATATCAGCCTCATTATCTGAGAGTTTATCCAAGGATGAAGCCACAAGTATATGGTATCTCGTCTGATAGACATCATGCTCATCAGCATCGGCAATAATCTGCCAACCGAAGGACGGAACACGTACATCAATGCCTAACGGCTGATCCTCGCGTCCCTCGATGCTAAGGTTGGCGACTTTGACAGAAGCCGAAAGAGCCATACTGACAAAGAGAAAGAAGAAAAAAAAGACCCACCCCCTTGCCCCTCCCATAAAGGGAGGGGAGTAATTACATTTTTCTCGTTGTGAACCTTCCATTTATTTCTTCGTTAAATTTAAAACCTTTTCTCGCTATAAACCATTCATAAAAGAGTCCCCTAAGCATTAATACTATCTACTCCCCTCCCTTTATGGGAGGGGTTAGGGGGTGGGTCTTTATATCTCAAACACAATCGGAATCGCCACCATCGTGCGGCATACCCTACCGTGTTCCTTGCCCGGTTCCCACTTTGGCATGAGCTTGGCAACTCTAAGAGCTTCGGCATCAAGCAGACGATGAGCTTTCTTCACGACCTTGATATCAGAAATAGTACCGTCGGTATTTACGATGAAACTTATCATCACCTTACCCTCAATCTTGCTTCTAAGAGCTGCATTAGGATATTTCAGGTTCTTGGTAAGCCACTTCATGAACTCCACCATTCCACCAGGATATTGAGGTAACTCCTGAACCATACGAAGCGTTTCGGGATCATCTGCATTCTGATTGATAGGTTCTTCTTTCTCTTCCTCAAGGAGCTCGTCGTCATCCGACTCTTCCGGCTGGAATTTCACGACATCAAGAATCTCAGGCGGAAGGTCAGATAGGTTATCCACTTTATTCAGATTCTCCGACTGCTCCACCTGTTTCGTCTTCTCAGCAGCGGCTATCATGTCACGCTGATCATTAGGCTTTATGTTAAGATCCATGGCAATGTCATCGTCGAAATCGTCAAAGTCCTCACTCCTTCCTCCTATATGCACCTCAAGCACAAGGATGAAGAGAAGAGCCATGATGACGAATGCGCCGATAAACATCCACGGACGCAGATGTTCCAGATCTGCCTTATGTGATTTCTTTACTTCCACAATAAAATAGTGGTTAATACGTTCTTTTATAAAGACCCCCTCCTTACTCCCCCCAAGGGGGAGAGACTTTAGATAGTATTATTGTATCTAACACTCCCTCCCTTGGGGAGGGATGGGGTGGGTCAATTTCGTTTGCAAAGTTAGCAATGATCTTGAAAAAAAATGCTATCTTTGCCGTAAATTTCTTTAATTAGGATGAAAAAAGCTATCTTTCTCCTCCTTTGGGGCGGTTTTTCGCTTGCTTTGCACGCTCAGGAGTCGCAGACGATATACAATTTCCTGCGCTTGCCTGTGAGTTCGCACGCGGCCGCCTTGGGTGGGGATAACATATCTCTCATTGAAGATGATGCAGCACTCACAATTCATAATCCGGCATTGCTTGCCTCTGTTACTGACAGGACATTGAATCTCGGATATATGAACTATATGAGTGGCGCGAATCTGTTTTCGGCAGGATATGCCTTCGCACAAGGAGAGAAAGCCACCATCGGCATAGCAGCGCAATATCTCAACTACGGTAGCATGAAGCATACAAATAGCGAGGGTACAATCCTCGGTGAGTTCAACGCTTCCGACCTTGCCCTTAACGGCACGCTGTCATATCCGCTTGCAAAGAATCTGGTAGGTGGCGTTACAGCCCGCTTCATCTACTCTAAGATTGGCGATTACAGCAGTACTGCGGCTGGCATAGACCTCGGCCTTAACTATTTCGACGAGGAGCACGACTTTTCAGCTTCCATAGTGGCAAAGAACCTCGGAGGTCAGTTGTCGGCATACGATGAGGAATACGAATCTACCCCCTCAGACTTGCAACTCGGTGTAACGAAGCGCCTAATAGGAACGCCATTCCGCATTAGCCTGACCGCCATTGACCTCACTCGTTGGAACTATGCCTTTTTCCGTCACATGGTGGTTGGAGCAGATCTTCTGCTAAGCGATCAGATCTATCTCTCGGCAGGCTATAACTTCCGCAGGGCGCACGAGATGAAGGTGGGCACATACGATAGCTTTGGCGACAAATCCGACAGTTCCCACGGAGCAGGTTTTTCATTCGGAGGAGGTCTGACACTTGATAGTTTCTCACTCGGAGTGTCATACGCCAAGTATCATGTCAGTTCGTCAAGTCTCATGGTAAATGCAGCGTTTACGCTCTGACCCACCCCATCCCTTCCCAAGGGAGGGAGCTTTTAGATAGCATTTCAAATCAAAAAGAATTAATTATAAAAATCTATATGGAAAAAAGCAACGGCAATACTATAAACCAACTCCCCCTTGGGGGGCTGGGGGGTCTTATCCAATCTTATCTCTCAAACTTGCCATATGATCGCAAGCCTTATTCACTTTATGAACCAATAAAGTATGTTCTCGACCTTGGAGGAAAGCGCATCCGTCCGATGCTCATGCTCATGTCGTACAATCTCTATAAGGATGATCCCGAGTCAATTCTCCCACAGGCTATCGGTTTAGAGACATACCATAACTATACCCTTCTGCACGACGACCTGATGGATAATGCGGATGTGCGTCGTGGTCAGGCTACCGTTCACAAGAAATGGGATGCCAACACAGCAATTCTCTCAGGAGACTCTATGCTCGTGCTTGCATACCAGAGAATGCAGAACTGCCCTGCGGACAAGTTGCCTGCAGTTCTCGACTGCTTCACAACCACCGCCCTTGAGATTGGCGAGGGACAGCAATACGACATGGAATTTGAAACTCGCGATGATGTTCGTGAGGAGGAATACATTGAGATGATCCGCCTCAAGACCAGCGTTCTTCTTGCCTGTGCCATGAAGATCGGTGCTATCATGGCTGATGCTCCAAAGGAGGACATAGAACTTCTGTATCGCTTTGGCGAGCGTATGGGACTTGCCTTCCAGCTTCAGGATGATTTCCTTGATGTCTATGGCGATCCAAAGGTCTTCGGCAAGGCTATCGGTGGTGACATCACGAGCAACAAGAAGACATATATGCTTATAAATGCCTTCAACAAGGCAGAGGGTGAGACAAAGGCTGAGCTCTCTCGTTGGATTGCAGCCAAGGAGTTTGACCGTCAGGAGAAGGTAGCAGCCGTTACTGCCATCTACAACAAACTCGGTATCGACCTTATGGCTAAGGCTAAGATGGAGGAATACTATCACGAGGCTATCGAGGCTCTTGACAAGGTTAGCGTTGCCGAAGAGAAAAAAGCGGCTCTCAGGGAGTATGCAGCAAAGATGATGAAGAGGGAGAAGTAAGACCCACCCAGTCCCTCCCCAAGGGAGGGCTCCTCCCCCCTACCCCCTCAAGGGGGAGTAGATAGATTTTTCCAATCAACAAGAAAGATTATGGGAAAAAAAACGAAAGAGCCAATAGACAACAAAACTATAAAACATCCCTCCCTTGGGGAGGGCTTGGGTGGATCGTCATTCATCGACACTCACACCCACATTGACGGAGAGGAATTCAAGGATGACCTTGATGAAGTTGTGGCACGAGCAAAGGAGGCTGGTGCCATACAACTTTTGTGTCCTGGCATAAACTATGCTTCTATTGCCTCAATGAAAGCTGTATGTGAACGCTTTCCCGACTTTATACGCCCGATGATAGGTCTTCATCCTGAAGATGTGAAAGAGGACTATAAAGAGGTATTGGAAAAAATGCACGACATCCTCATCTCGGATTTACGAGCCACGAAGGATAATCCCCTTCCGTCTTCCGGCTCCCTCCCTACGGGGGAGGGCGGGGGGAGAGGTCGCTGCTGGGTCGCTATCGGCGAGGTCGGCCTCGACTACTACTGGTCACGCGAATTTGAAAAGGAACAGCTTGACGCTTTTGAGCAGCAAGTGCAATGGAGCATTGAAACACAACTACCTCTTATGATTCATTGTCGCAAGGCTCAGAATGAGATGGTGAAGATAATCCGCAGATACAAGAAGGAACTGCCAGGCGGTGTTTTTCATTGTTTCACAGGCAATCAGCATGAGGCTACGGAATTATTACAATTTGATAAGTTCGTACTCGGCATTGGCGGTGTCTCTACATTCAAGAAAAGCCATCTTGCCGAAGATCTTGCAGCCGTTGTGCCAATGGATAGAATAGTCCTTGAGACTGATGCCCCCTACATGGCTCCTGCACCGCATAGAGGCGAACGTAACGAGTCTTCGTTCATTCCTTTCATAATAGAAAAACTCGCACTTGCCTACGGCGTTAGTAACGAGGCTCTGGCAGATACCACAACGGCAACAGCAAAACGTGTGTTTCGCCTATAACTCTTTTGAGCTTTCCAGAAAAGGAACGACGATGACAAGAAAAATAATATTAGAACGCAAAGGTGCAGAGACGCTATGATTAATTTTGAACACGGAAAACACAAAACTAACGAAACATTCGTTTTTTTCGTGTTTTCCGTGTTCGAAAAAAAACATCTTAATTTCTTAATCTTTTAATCTCTTAATTTCTTAATCTCTTACACTACCACGAAATCACCGTTCTCTACCTTAACGACGACTGTCTGCCCGGCTTTCAGTTTGACATTCTTCATGACAAGTTCTTCCATATTATCCACACACACCGCCACGGTTATGGTAGTGTTTTTTTGTGCCGTCACGTATGCTATTGTCTCTGAAGCCGAAAAAGCAATGACATTATCGCCCTTGATAAAGAAATTGACTGGCTGGGCGAAAGAACGATTACGCTCAAGTGTGAAGGTGGCTGTAGAATGACTATCGGCAATATAGGTCTCGACATAAAACACAGGAGCCCACATCTCCCAGTCTTCTTCGTCCTTAGTGAGTGGGTACTGCACATCCTCAAGGGCATCCTCGGTCGTCTCGCCATCAAAGTTACTGATAAAAAGATATGCTCCAAGGCTGTCTGGAGCGATGACGCCATTCCATCCTTCGGGCAACTGCTGCTTCAAAGGACAGAGGCGCTGGCTCATCAGACACATATCGATAGCCGAAACATTGGCATAATATACCAAGTTCCTCTTTCCGACAATCTCGCCCTTCTTTACACTACGGGTGCTATCGGCGAACATAGGATACAACTTAGTCGTTATGATACTGTTCTCCGTACTCTTGTCGCCAAAGGCTATCATCCTGTCATTCTGCCCTATGATGCCAATCTCATTATCGATGTTCACCCAGTCTGAGTTAAGAAGCACCATATCCTCGCCATCACTTTGCACAACCCTTATGCTCTCACTATTATCTCCAGGTTTGCGTTCATGATAATACAAGGTGCGTTCATCCTTGGTAAACTCATCGGTACTTATTGCAAGCAGACCGCCCTTCTCTGCCGTTATCTGGCAAGAATCATTTGCCGTTACATAGTCAAGGTAAATAAACGCATTACGTGGTGTGCTATATAGCGAAAAACGATTGTTGAGAGTGGAATCATTAGTGTTTATCTCGCCATTCATAACATAACCATCGCCATGAAAATAGAATTTTCCTTTCCATGCAGGACGCGCATTCGTCTTCTTGTCAGTCACATCATACCAACCGAGAATATTTCCTGTGTTATTCTTGCGATAAGGCACCACAATCTTATTCTTGTCTATCTTATCTGATGTAAAATAGCCAGTATAGCTTTTCAAGCCTTCCGACCACGAGAATGTGGTGAAACGCTCCTTGGTATAGGCACGCGCTATGTTCTGGTCAGGAAACAGCATTGCCGTAGAATGACGACTACGCAAGGCATCCCACTTAGTCGGCACCATACTCGTTGTAGGCTTCACAAGGTGCATAAGGTATGTCATCATTATCCTGTGAGCCTGTACTCCCATTCGACGTGCCTGAACATCAGGTCGTAACAACCATGAGCCGTCCTCTGTGGTTGACTGGCGCGCCTTAATCTGCTGATAGGCTATATTTTCAAGAAGAAGGGCATCGGGATTTCTCTGGAAACAGGCAAGTGTGGAATAGGATGTGATCTGATCATAGAGGAACATACTCCAGTCGTTGCCATTTGGCATTGCAAGCTCACCATCTGCCAAAGCAAGCCAACTTAGCACTCGGTCGAACACCACCTCACAGTTGTGCATCAGGGCATTGGTCTTCCATACGTTTATCTTCTTACTGCCTGCCTGAAACAATTCAAGTGCAAGAGCGGCTTCACCCAACTCCTGCATAACGACATTCTGATATGAGGTATGGAAATAATTGTGATTTTGAAGTGTGTAGTCATCATACAGATTAGGACCTACGTGAAGATCCATAACTCTCTTCAAGTCATATCCTAAGTCTATCACGCTTTCATCCTTGGCATCATTCCTGTGGCTGTACGAGTTGATGGCAAACTGTCTCATTCGGTTAAACCACATCGTTGCAAGTGGATCGTCAGGAAACAGCCCCAAGGTAGCGGCAAGAACGTCTGCCTCCCAGGCATTCTCCTCAGCCTTCGTATCGCCAATATAGCCAGTAGGTATTGTGCGCTGAAGCTCATACTGGCATTCGCAGACTAATAGTTTTCGGATATATTCTCGTTGCTTGGCAGTCAGGTCCTCCCATTGAAAAAAAGCGCTATATGCAACCGACATAGCCCATAGACTTGACTCCCAAACGTTATCTTTTGCTGATACACTTCCCCAATAGCGACCATCAGCACATGCTTTGAGCTTGTTTGCCTTGTGGGTAGAATAGGCAAACGTCAGGGATCTCATGGCATACTTCTTCAGTATCTCATAAGTTACCCCCGATGGTAATGGAATATCTTTTGGCTGAGCATATTTCACAAGGAAGGCACAAATCATTGATAAGTCAGCATTTGTGCGAACACCAGCCTCGTTGCTGTTCATGGTGCTTTCTCCCTTGAAACAGCCACAACTATCCCCCTGACTATTCGGCTCTAAACAGTCCTCATAGCCATTGACAACATAAGCAGAAAAACGAGCAAGCATTCTCAGCAGATCGTCCATCATCACCTCCTCACAGACGAAAGCTTCTGTAAGGACATCTTCTGTCGGACTATCTATATCTGTCTCCAACTGTGCAAACACCCACAACGGCATCATGCAAAGCAGGAGTAAAAGCTTTCTCATTCGCTTATCTACATATTACTCTCCCAATGCAGTCTTCACAGCATTGACAAGACGATTCATTATGATTGGCTTAGTTACAAAGTCATTAGCACCTAACGACATTGCGCGATTAATGTCTTCCTCACGATTAAGTGCGGAAAGTATAATTATCGGCAGATCCTTATTACCGCATCTACCACTACGTATCTCTTCAAGAACCTGAAAACCATCCATTATAGGCATCATAAGGTCAAGAACCATAACATCTGGCTCATAACCATTTCTGAGCATATCACATGCCTGCTGACCATTGACGGCCTTGCTCATATCCAACTTGAGCGAAGTCAGCATTTTTTGTGCCAATACGATGTTTAGAGCAACATCATCTACGATAATACATTTTTTCATAATACCCACGTTTTAATATTTTATACTGTCTCTCTCGCCTCTCTGGCTAACCGAAAAATGCCTCGTATTACTCACAGACTTTCCCGAACGACATATAAATATGTCATTGTAGTGATTCTGGTATATAATTATTCGACTTCTATGCATTTTTAATTAGTACTTTGTACTTTTCGATGATATATTGTTTTTGGTAGTCAGAACTTAATGATGGAGAGAATGCTTTATTTTCCCTTATCATAATGATTTAGTATGGGAGTAACCCCATAAAAGTGATTCGGCTGGGGCTCGAACCCAGGACCCACAGCTTAGAAGGCTGTTGCTCTAATCCAACTGAGCTACCGAACCAATCCTTTACCCTGCTTGTCACAAAGTTGATGCAAAGTTAATAAAAAAATCCTTGGTTTAAGGATTTTAGGCGAATAATTAAGGTTTATTAACACCTTGATAACTTTCCATCAAATAAGAGACTAAATAGAACTGGATATATTCAAAAATGATTAAGCAGCTTTACCATATTCATATATACTATCACTGGCAAGGTCTATCTCATCATTCCTATAGACACATGTACGACTAGTGTCAAGCTGAGCCTGCTGAAAAATTCCATACTCTTCCTTTAATGCACGAAATGACGGAAGTTCATTAATATCATCCTTTACATCGTACATCACCTTATATCCATCATCAAACTAGACATAAAGCTTCTAATCCGCTTCTAATCCGCTTCAAAACCGTTATACAGCGGACATACAATAGGCATGAAAAGGGATTTGCATAGGAATCAGAAGGGAATTGCAAGGGATTTACCATTAAACACAAAAATAGCGCTTTCCACGAGGAAAAGCGCTATTTATATTAAGCCTTAAAGTATCAGGGACATTATTCAGCCTTTGGCTCCTCTGCAGGTGCCTCTGTGGCCTCTGCAACTGATGCCTCTGCTGCTTGAGCCTCAGTAGCTGCAGCCTTACGGCTACGACGAGTCTTCTTAGCAGCCTTTGGTGCCTTAGCCATGTTCTCATCGAAGTCAACGAGCTCGATGAAGCAAACCTCTGCAGCATCACCCTGACGAGTACCAAGCTTGATGATACGAGTGTAACCACCAGGACGGTTAGCTACCTTCTCTGAAATAACCTTGAAGAGCTCAGTAACAGCGAACTTGTTCTGAAGATAGCTGAATACTACGCGACGGCTATTTGTTGTATCATCCTTAGAACGTGTGATCAGTGGCTCAACGTACTTCTTGAGTGCCTTGGCCTTAGCGAGGGTCGTAGTGATTCTTTTGTGCATAATCAGCGAAATTGCCATGTTTGCAAGCATAGCACTACGATGAGATGCAGTACGACCCAGATGGTTGAATTTCTTATTGTGTCTCATTTTGAGTTTTAATCTTGATTAAGTTTATACTTAGTAATATCAGTTCCAAACGACAGATTCAGACTCTCGAGCAAATCATCAAGCTCCGAAAGCGATTTCTTACCAAAGTTACGGAACTTAAGGAGGTCAGTCTTATTGTACTGAACGAGATCTCCGAGAGTATCTACATCAGCAGCCTTCAGACAGTTGAGAGCACGAACAGAGAGGTTCATGTCAACAAGACGTGTCTTGAGGAGCTGACGCATATGGAGAATCTCCTCATCAAACTCCTGATTACCCTCGATGTCTGGATTCTCAAGAGTGATCTTCTCGTCAGAGAAGAGCATGAAGTGATGAATCAGAATTTTTGCTGCTTCCTTAAGAGCATCCTTTGGGTGGATGGAACCATCCGTACTAACTTCGATGACGAGCTTATCGTAGTCGGTCTTCTGCTCGACACGGTATGGCTCTACAGCGAACTTAACGTTACGGATTGGAGTGTAGATCGAATCAATTGCGATAACATTGACATCAGTGCAGTACTGGCGATTCTCATCAGCAGGAACGTAGCCACGTCCCTTGTTGATAGTCAACTCAATCTGCATTGAAGCTTTTGAATCTAAATGACAAATCACCAAATCAGGGTTTAACACTTCAAATCCAGTCAGATACTTGTTGATATCACCAGCAGTGAACTCAGTAGAGTTCTCAACGGTGATAGAAACTTTCTCGTTCTCGAATTCATCTACTATCTGCTTGAATCGAACTTGCTTCAGATTCAAGATCATGTTGGTCACGTCTTCTTTTACGCCGGGCACAGAAGAGAATTCGTGCTCCACACCATCAATACGGATGGTGTTAATGGCATAACCCTCAAGCGATGAAAGCAGAATGCGGCGGAGGCTATTACCGATGGTAATACCGAAGCCAGGCTCAAGAGGACGGAATTCGAACTTGCCGAACTTGTCGTTGGCCTCCAACATTACAACTTTATCAGGTTTTTGAAATGCTAATATCGCCATTAATTTAATGATTATTTAGAGTACAACTCAACGATTAACTGCTCCTTATTAACTGCTCCTTAATTGTCTCAGGGATATCTGCACGCTCTGGACGGTGCAGGAACTTACCAGCCTTAGTAGCGTTGTCCCACTCAATCCAAGGGTACTTGCTGTGGTTGAAACCAGCGAGATTTGCCTCGATTACTTCAAGTGACTTTGACTTCTCACGAACAGCAACGATCTGTCCTGGCTTAACTGAGAAAGAAGGAATGCTAACCACCTGACCATCAACTGTGATGTGCTTGTGGCTAACGAGCTGACGAGCAGCACGACGTGTAGCAGCCAAACCGAGACGGTAAACTACGTTGTCAAGACGGCTCTCAAGAAGCTGGAGGAGGTTCTCACCCTTAATACCATCCATCTTTGAAGCCTTCTCGAACAAATTACGGAACTGGCGCTCGAGTACACCGTAAGTGTACTTAGCCTTCTGCTTCTCTGCCAACATGACACCGTACTCAGACTGCTTTCTGCGACGATCGTGACCATGCTGTCCAGGAGCGAAGTTTCTCTTGGACAAAACTTTTTCTGTACCGAGGATGGTTTCACCAAAACGACGGTCAAT
>CACYXI010000104.1 GCA_902778265.1 uncultured Bacteroidales bacterium
TTATATTATGGCTATAGATCACCCACAAGTACCTGTGTGTTGTTTATCTAATGGTTATATGTTAGATAGTTTTTTCTTTATATGCTTTCCGAAAATTTCCCTCTGTGTATCAATGGGTTACGAGTGCAAAGTGCATTTTCTTCGAATCTGACATGTATTTTTCCGTAGTTAGTTGGGACATCTGCGAAAATTGTTGTAATTTTGCAGTGTGATTCGGGCAAGGGGACTAAGGTCAAAGGTCAAAGGTCTAAGGCAACTCCGCTCTAAAGCCGTAGTAAAGCCGTTGTAAATCCGCTCCCTATATCAGAGATATAGCAATTTCTTATTTCACTAAATATTAACTTTTAAAACTTTTATTTGACTATGGGAATTCTAAATGGTATCATCAGTAAGATTAACGGCTCATCCGCAACCCTCGCACCAATGCGCAGATGCAGACTCGCACCAAGTGGGGCAACATCATCGCAATGTATCGTGGCATCCGTCCGCTGCTCAACTACGGCTTTGAGAACAAGCCTAAGACGCTCAGCGACTACAACATGTTCGTCAAGGTAAACATGCAGCGCACCCCAATCTACCTCACAAAGCAGTCAATAGCAGGCGGTGCTTGTATCGCAACTGCCTATCAGATCACTCAGGGCTCACTTCCTTCAATCGTAACCTCTGGCTCTGGTCAGAACATCACCACCGACATCAGTCTTGGCTCTGACGGTATCTCTGCAACTACTACCGTGGCTCAGTTCGCACGCATGGTAGTGACCAACAACGAGCAGTATCAGTACGGTGATCAGATTTCCTTCTTTCTCGTGAAGCAGAAGGTGAATGCCGAAACCGAGATTCCTTACTGCGTGTTCTCCGCCTCTAAGGTTATCCTCCTCGTGAAGCAGAAGGTGAATGCCGAAACCGAGATTCCTTACTGCGTGTTCTCCGCCTCTAAGGTTATCCTCGATTCTGCCGACACTGAGACTAAGCTCTGGGACATCGTGAACAAGAACGGCTTCTCCGCGCAGGACGGTTGTCTTGGTCACAGCGGCAACGATGGCGATTGCGCCTTTGCTTGGGTTCACTCTCGCAAGATGGATGGCAAGACGCTCGTCTCTACTCAGAGTCTCGTAGCTAACAACTCTAAGGAGGCGGAGTATAAGGGTGATCTCGCGTACAACCTCGCGAAGAGCTCGTTCGGTGCAAGCGTGGAGAGCTTCCTTGTGCCTGACGGGGAGAGCGTGAACAGCACCTCTGGTGGCGGAAATGACAACCCACCTTCCGGCGGCGGCGGTGGCGGAAACGACTCGCTCTAACACCGACTTGCGTCGGTGGGTGGGAAAGCAAATGGGGAGTAAATTAAGCCAGTAAATTAGGACCAATAAATTAGACGCGGCATCCGCCGCTGGGGAAATTAATTTATCTGAAATGATTTTTAAAATTTTAATTTACTGAATATAATTTACTGAATTAATTTACCCTCAATTTACTTTCCTCCACCCTCTGCGCAAGCAGAGATTTAAGTTCAACATTTAATTTACTTTCAGACCTATGAAAAAGGAAACTTGGAAATTCATTCTTCAGACTATTGCAAGCATTCTGACTGCGATAGCGACCACTCTCGGTGTGACCTCTTGTATGGGGTATTAATCGCGTAGGCGACGAGCGCCGAAGGTGCGACACATAACAGGGCGGTGCGTGAGCGCCGTTACATAAGGGATATATACTAATTAGAGCGCTGTAAGTGCGATACCTATAACAGGTGCCGCACCTACGGCGCTCCTTGAATTATTACATCCTGTATGACAGCCCTTCTTCGCAAGCTCAGATCGCAAGCAAATCCGGACTGCCCTGTTATATGTCGGGCTTACAGCCCTCGCAGCCGTGCTTTCTTTATCTTTTCTCGAACACAGATAGCACAGATTAAAGGGATTATCTCGCTTGCGCTCGTGATTAATATCTGTGAGATCCTGAAAATCTGTGGTTATTTATTTGAACACAGATAGCACAGATTAAAGGGATAGGCTCGCTTGCGCTCGTGATTAACATCTGTGAGATCCTGAAAATCTGTGGTCTTTTTTTTCTCGAACACAGATAGCACAGATTAAAGGGATTATCTCGCTTGCGCTCGTGATGAAAATCTGTGAGATTCTGAATATCTGTGGTTAATATAAGCATGAATACGGAAGACACGGATTAAACGGACTTGCTATTTGCTTTCGCCTTCTAAAAAAACAGTACAAAACCAATAAAAACATATAAAAACAAAATGTTTTATTTTGTGTTCTTTTGTTTTAATTGGTTTTTCTAAATGGCGAAAGCAACTTATGCGAAAAACTTCCGTTTCTTTACTTCCCCGTGGTCAGTGGGTCTGCGACAAATCTCGTGCATTTCGTGTTCGTAAAAAAGAAGAAACTCTGTGTCTTTGCGTCTCTGCGTTTGAAATATATTGCTTTCGCCATCTAAAAAAACAGGGGAAAACCAATAAAAACATATAAAAACAAATGTTTTATTTTGTTTTCTTTTGTTTTAATTGGTTTTTCTAAATGGCGAAAGCAACAAATCTCTATCCTCTAAACTCTGAAAGACTTTGTGACTTTGTTTACGCATTGTTTACGCAGACATGAAAAAAGCACTTGCGAGAAACTCGTAAGTGCTTGATTTTTAGTGTGGACCAGCCTGGGCTTGAACCAGGGAAATAGTCTTCTTATGGAAGCTCGAAAACTACCGTCATAGGGTGCGAATCGATTTTGTGGACGCAAAGGTAGTCATTTTTATGGAAATATGCAAATTTTTCTATGTTTTTTTATGATATTAATGTTAAATTGATGTTTTTCGCTGATATAAATGAATGTTTATGCGAAAGTATTTGTACCTTTGTCGATTAATTATGGAGAAGTTACTTCACTATACATGGAAACACCGCTTGTACCCTCTTGGTACGCTCACCACTACCGACGATAAGACGGTGGAGGTGATTGACCCTGGATTGCATAACAGAGGTGATGCGGGACCTGACTTCTTCAATGCCAAGATACGTGTTAACGGCACGGAATGGGTGGGTAACGTGGAGATACATCTGAAGGCTTCTGACTGGTTCAGACATGGGCATGACAAGGATGCGGCTTACGATAATGTGATACTCCATGTGGTGACCGAGGCTGATATGGATGTGACGACTTCTTCAGGTAGGATGATTCCGCAAATGGTGCTTGCCATCCCTGAACGTCTGAAAACGGACTATGAGCATCTGCTTCATCAGGATAAATATCCTCCGTGCTATGAGCGAATACCCGATATTCCGAAGGTGAAGACGCACATGTTTATGTCGGCTTTGCAGACAGAGCGCCTTGAGCGTAAGACGCGCGAGATAGTGAAGAGGATGAAGGATTCGCGTGGTTCGTGGGAAGATGCGTATTTCCAGACCTTGGCTCGTAACTTCGGTTTCGGCATTAATAGTGAGGCTTTCGAGACATGGGCAATGACGATTGACCTCAACAAGGCGGCCCATCATAGGGATGACTTGTTTCAGATTGAGGCTTTGTTCATAGGACAGGCGGGATTGACCGATAGGGTGGATGAGAAATATTCAAGGGAGTATGCCTATCTGCAAAAGAAATTCGGTCTTCAGCCGATGAAACCGCAGATTTGGAAGTATTTGAGGACGAGACCGCAGAATTTCCCTCACGTCAGGGTTATGGAACTTGCGAGGATGTATCACGAGCAAAAGACTGGTCTTTCGCAGATGCTTGACTGCAAGGATGTGAAGTCTGTGGGCAAGTTGCTTGGTGTTAAGGGTTCTAAGCTCGACCTCATCGTTATCAATACCGTTATCCCCATTATGTTTGCATACGGTAGGGAGAATGGTAAGGAGGCTCTTTGTGAACGTGCCTTTGACCTTTTTGAGGAGATAAAGCCTGAGGATAACAACATCGTAAGGATGTGGCAGGAATGCGGTTTGCAAGTAAGGAATGCTGGTGATTCTCAGGCTCTTATCCAACTGAAAAAGGAGTATTGCGATAAGAAGGAATGCTTGAGGTGCAGGATTGGGAGGGAGTATCTCTTAAAACAGACCCACCCCCAAACCCCCTGACACATACTCCGATGTTATCAACATCGGACTTCCCATAAAGGGAGGGGAGTAGATAGTAAGATAAACGTATAGAAAATATATGATTATCTGCATTTACGAATCAGGCGGGCTGAAAGCCCAAAAGCACTTAGCCCAGGGCATCGCCCTGGGTATGGTGAGCGAGCTGGTTCGCCCTGCAAGGGCAAAAGCTCCAATATGATATAATGCTTTTGCCCTTACAGGGCGAAATTACCAACCTTCATCTATCTAGGGCGATGCCCTAGGCTATGAGCTTTTGCCCCTTCAGGGCGCTATCGGGTGATTACTGATAATCATTTAAGATATAAATAACAAAAGTAAAATATATAAAGATGAGCGAGAATATTAACGAGAAGAATGTAACAGGGTCTCCCTATATGTTCCAGACACGAATGGAGGTTCGTGACTATGAGTGCGATATCCAGGGCATTGTGAATAATGCGAATTATCTGCATTATCTGGAACATACAAGGCATCGTTTCCTTAGAAGCAGGAATGTGAGTTTTGCGGAGCTACACGAGAAAGGCGTTGATGTGGTAGTGGCTCGTATGGACTTGCAATATAAGGTGCCATTGAAGTGTGATGATGAGTTTATCTCTTGTCTGAATGTGACGAAGGAGGGCATCAGGTATGTCTTCAAGCAGGATATCTTCCGTGCTTCTGACAATAAGCTTTGCATACGTGCGAAGGTGGAATTGGTGGGATTGCGTGACGGAAAGCTCGCAATGACACCAGAGTATGATGTGCTTTTGGCCTAAAAAAGCCTTCCCAAAGGGAAGGATGTTTGATAGTAAGCTAAACGGTTAAGGACCAATTCGAAATAAAACGCATCTCCGATGCTGAACTGACAAAAATTTTTTCGCAAAGCTCAACAAGCTACGCAAGTTCTTCGCTTAGGCTCAACAAGCTAAAGCAAGTCGACCAATTGCTTGTCGGTTTGCGCCCCGAAGGGGCAAGGTTTGCTCTTAGCCCAGGGCAACGCCCTGTGGTATTGGTAAAATGAGGGATTCAACGCCCTGAAAGGGCAAAAGCCCTAAAACATGATGTAATGCTTTTGCCCTTACAGGGCGAAATTGCCAAACTTAATGTACCTAGGGCGATGCCCTAGGCTGTTAGCTTGATGGGCTTTCAGCCCGCCGTACCGACAAACAATTTGTCGAAATGACGGTAAATGAGTAGAAATATAAACTTTAAAAATGCCAAGCCTTCTTAAAGGTTTAAAGTGTATAAAACATCAGGTCACATACTCCGATGTTATCAACATCAGACTACCCGTTTGGGAAGGCTTGGTTAGGCATTTATGGTACTGAAATCGCAGTTTTCAGACTTGTGGTGATGGGCGACTTTGATGTCTTTCCTGCTATGATGAACTCAACGTTTGAGTCATCAAAAACGGCTTTCGAGATCTCTATTGGTCTCACGGGTGTGCTCTCTCTCTGGCTCGGTATAATGAAGATCGGAGAAAAGGGTGGGGTGGTGAATGTCATCGCCCGAATACTTGCGCCAGTTTTCTCACGTCTCTTTCCTGATATTCCAAAGGGGCATCCAGTTACGGGAAGTATCTTTATGAATATCGCGGCTAATATGCTTGGCCTTGATAATGCTGCAACGCCTTTAGGTCTGAAGGCTATGGAGCAGATGGACGAGATAAAGAACGAAGAGATAAGAGTGAAGAGCGAAGAATTAAAGTTAGGTGAAGAGGAGGTGACTCGCCTGAAGGCAACAGCCTCTAACCCTATGATAATGTTCCTTGTGCTCAACACATCGGGGTTGACGCTCATTCCTGTGAGTATCATGACTTATAGGGCGCAGATGGGTGCAGAACAGCCAACGGACATCTTTATCCCTATTCTCCTTGCTACCTTCGTGGCAACTATCGCAGGTATCATTATTACTTCCATATATCAGAAGATAAATCTCTTTAACCGCACGATGATGCTCACTCTCGGAGGTGCCTGTGCTGCTGTGGGAGGTATTATCTGGGGATTCTCGCAGATGGATCCTGATACGATGAACAAGGTAAGTACCTCTACTGCCACTATTCTGCTGATGACTATCATTACTGGCTTTATCTTGGCAGGAGTGAGGAAGAAAGTGAATGTGTATGATGCCTTTATTGAAGGAGCAAAAGAAGGATTCCAAACGGCTGTCCGCATCATTCCGTATCTTGTGGCTATACTCGTTGCAATCGGCGTTTTCAGGGCTTCAGGTGCTATGGAGATTGTTATTGATGGCGTGAAATGGTGCATTAATGCCTGCGGAATAGACACGGCATTTGTAGATGCTCTTCCAACGGCGATAATGAAGCCTCTCTCTGGATCGGGTGCCCGTGGTATGATGGTTGATACTATGCAGACTTTCGGAGCAGACTCTTTCGTAGGCCGACTGGCTTGTATCTTCCAGGGTAGCACAGATACCACATTCTATATACTTGCTGTATATTTTGGTGCGGTGAACATAAAATACACCCGTCACGCGGTTACTGCCGGATTGTTGGCTGACCTTGCAGGTGTGATAGCCGCTATCGCGATATGCTATCTGTTCTTTGGATAAGGAAAGGATTCCGCTTACGCGGAGATATTTTTGGAAAGTAAATTAAAAGAAAATTAATTCAGTAAATTAATCCAATAAATTTTATAATTTCCAGGCGACGGATGTCGCTTCATAATTTACTGATTCTAATTTCTTCGCAAAGCTCAGGCGCTACGCGGAGTCCTGATAATTTACTTTCCAAAACAAAGTGAAAATTTATTTTCAAATGGCAAATATAAAATCTCTTTTGAAAGATACTGCGGTATATGGTATGAGCAGTATCATTGGCAGGTTCTTGAACTACATGCTTGTCCCACTATACACCCGTGTAATTCCGGCTGAAAGTGGTGGCTATGGTATGGTGACAAATCTCTATGCCTATGTAGCGTTGATACTCGTGATACTGACATTCGGTATGGAGACAACCTTCTTCCGCTTTGCCAATAAGGATGATGAGAATCCGCATTGTGTGTTCTCTACCACTATATTCATGGTAAGTGCGCTGAGTGCCGTGTTCCTTGCCTTGGTGTTCGGACTTATCAACCCTATAAGTGAGGTTCTTGGCTATGTGGATCATAAGGAGTATATTCTGATGCTTGCAACCGTAGTGGCTTTGGATGCTTTTCAGGCAATACCATTCTCTTATCTCAGATATAAGAAGAAGGCGATAAAGTTCGCCTCACTCAAGATGCTGTTTATCATCTTGAATATAGCTCTCAACTATACGTTCTTCGTATTGCTTGGCAAAACGGACGTGTTCTATGTCTTTGCCCTCAATCTCGTCTGCACAGGTCTTTGTACTTTCTTCTTCATACCTGAGTTTGCACATGAGCATGTGGCAGCACGAGTATATTGCAAGGAGAAAGGAATACAGTTCAAGATAGTGGATTTCGCTCTTCTTCGCAGAATGTTCAAGTACTCTTGGCCAATCCTTGTGTTGGGTATTGCTGGTATTCTGAATCAGACGGCAGATAAGATTGTATTCCCACTTGTCTATCCTGACAGTCAGAAGGGTATAGAATTGCTCGGCATCTATGGCGGATGCGTTAAGATAGCTATGATTATGGCTATGATAACCCAGGCATTCAGATATGCCTACGAACCTATCGTTTTTGCAAAGTCAAAGGATGGCGACAAGAAGGAATACTATTCAGTAGCTATGAAGTATTTCCTTATCTTCACGCTCTTGGCATTTCTCTGCGTAGTGGCTTATATGCCTATCCTTGAGAGGATTCTTGGTGAAGGCTATAGAGAAGGAATGAGTGTGGTGCCTATCGTGATGGCTGCTGAGATAATGATGGGAGTATATTTCAACCTCTCTTTTTGGTATAAACTTATCGACAAGACTATCTATGGAGCTTGGTTCTCTGCTGCTGGATGTAGTGTATTGTTGGCGGTCAACTATTTCTTCATCCCGGAATATAGCTATATGGCTTGTGCGTGGGGTGGAGTAGCGGGCTATGGAACAGCCATGCTGCTATCATATTTCATAGGTCAGAAGAAATACCCAATCGACTATAAGGTGGGCAGACTCTTGTTCTATGTGGCTGTTACGGCTGTGCTTTATGCTGTTATGCACTTTGTAACAGAGGGTATGGGTGACATCATCCGTATGGCAATAAATACCGTGCTCATACTTATCTATGCAGGTATAGTTTGGAAACTGGATATTCCAAAGCGCAAGAGAGCGTAGTTCTTGGTAAGTAACTCCGCTATAAATCCGAACCAAACTCGATGAAAGTTCGCTCTTAGTCCTATTCTTAATGGGAGGTTCATCGAGTTTGGTTGGGATTTGGAAGGGAATTGCTTTGAATTTGCTACGGAGTTAAAAACGAGTGTCGAAAATTAAAAACAACATAAAATATTCAATGAAAAAGATCTTTTATAGCTTAATCCTTTTGTTCTCTGCCTTTACGGCTTCTGCTGATGAGGGTATGTGGACGCTTTACAATCTTCCCGAAGGTGCATTTAGACAGATGCAGGCTGAGGGATTCGCCTTGCCACAGAGCAAGCTCTATTCCGACTCTGATGCTATATGCCGCTCGGTAGTCAATTTCGGCGGCTTCTGCTCAGGTGTGGTAGCATCTCCTAACGGACTTATCTTCACCAACCACCATTGTGGTTTTGAGGCTATCAGAAGCCATTCTACCGTTGAGCACGACTATATGCTCAATGGATTCTGTGCAAAGTCATACGAAGAGGAATTGCCAAACGAGAACCTTTTCGTAAGCTTTATGGTTTCTCAGAAAGATATCACCCCTGTGCTTGACAGTCTCGGCTTCTATGTTCTTTCACTTCAGGAACAGGAAGAGATGATCAACGGACTTGAGGATGTGGAGAATCGAGTTGTGAAGAAGCATGACGAGACTCTTCGTGCTGAGATCAAGCCATTCTTCGAGGGAAACAAGTACTTCCTCACCGTATATCGTGACTATCAGGATGTGCGCCTTGTGTTCACAATTCCGAAGTCAATGGGTAAGTTTGGTGGTGAGACCGACAACTGGATGTGGCCACGTCAGACCTGTGACTATTCCGTATTCCGTGTATATGTAGATCCTGAGACAGGTGGTCCTGCGCCTTATAGCGAGAAAAATGTGCCTATGCATCCAAAGACATGGGCAAAGGTTTCTCTTGATGGATATAAGGAGGGTGACTTTGCTATGACAATGGGTTATCCTGGAAGCACAGAGCGTTATCTCTCAAGCTTCGGCATACAGGAGATGCGTGATTGTGAGCATGAGCCTCGTATCAAGGTGCGTGGTCTTCGTCAGGAGGTTATGCTCCGTCATATGCGTGCCGATGAGGCTGTGCGTATCAAATACGACTCTAAGTATGCTCAGTCATCTAACTACTGGAAGAATGCCATTGGTATGAACAAGTGTATTGATAGTATCGGAATTGTTCGTATGAAGGAGGCTATGGAAGAGAAGATTCAGGCTTATCAGGACTCTACTGGTTATCTCAAGGGTAAGCTCGACTTCCTCTCACTCATCGATCTCTACACCAAGCGTGCTGCTATTGCCAAGCCACTTACATTTTTTATGGAGGCATTCCGTCGTGGTTCTGAGGTCACTTCAAGGGCTTTGAGCATCAACCGTTTGCAGGTTCAGGGACCAAAGGATAATCCAAAGAAGCGCTATATCGAATTTGCTGACAATAGCGAGACATGGGATGAGGCTACAGAGAAGGAAATTCTCGTGGCTCTTCTTCAGAACTATCGTACATGGGTAGAAGCAGAGTGGATTCCTGATTTCTATAACACTATTGATACTAAATTCAAGGGAGATTTTCAGGCATACGTTGATCATATCTTCGCAAAATCACTCATTATGAAGAACGACACAAAGATATTCTTCAACAAGAAGAGCGTGCAGAAGGATCTTGGTATGCAGATGGGTTATGACCTTATCAAGCTTATCAGTAACATTCGTGAGCAATATACCGCTATTAGCGAGAAGATAGAGCTTCAGGAGCGTTATCTCTGTGCAGCAAAGGTGCGTATGGAAGAAGATATGCCTCACTATTCTGATGCTAACTTCACTATGCGTCTGTCTTATGGTCAGATTGGTGGTTATAGCATAGGTGGTTATGATTCTGGCTATTATACTACGGCTGAGAGCATGGTTGCTAAGATGAAACTGGGTGATGAAAAGACTGCTCCAGAGGGAAAGTATAACTTTGAGTATTTCGCAGAGCCTGTTATGCAGGAACTCCTTTCTGCCAAGGATTTCGGTAGATATGCTGACAAGAATACAGGCAAGCTCCAGTTGTGCTTCTTGACTAATAATGATATTACAGGTGGTAATTCTGGTAGTCCTATGTTCAATGGCAAGGGTGAGCTTATCGGACTTGCCTTCGACGGTAACTGGGATTCCCTCTCTGGTGATATTTTCTTTGACACTAAACTTGCTCGTTGTATCGGCGTTGATATGCGTTACGTTATCTATATGATGGATAAGTGGGGCAAGGCAGATAGATTGGTGAAGGAGATACTTGAAAAGTAAGGCCTCTCCCCCCGCCCTCCCCCATAGGGAGGGAGCCGATTCGACAATGGGAGGATTGACTATATTACAATTACAAAATATGCCTTTCAACTTCCGGCTCCCTCCCTACGGGGGAGGGCGGGGGGAGAGGCCGATTATTTAATTTAATTTTTATATGCTAAAAAAACTATTTTCTACATTTGTTGCTCTGCTTGCCGTTGCATTTTCTTCATCGGCACAGACTCCAGAACCAGAACTTGAATTTGCGCTTGAACTCAAGGTGAAACTTGGACAGGCGTATGGTGTTGGCGAAACCGCTAACGGCAATCGTTTCATTATCCCTATCACAGGCGGTACATTCGAAGGACCAAACATTAAGGGTGAGGTACTTCCTGGAGGTGCTGACTATCAGATGCAGGGTAAGAACCACACCGACATTGAGGCTATCTACTGCATCCGCACAGATGATGGTGTGACTATCCACATCCGTAACAAGGGTATCATTGCAGGCAGTTATTTCTATTGCTCTCCTAAGTTCGAGGCTCCAGTTGACAGTAAGTATGCTTGGCTTAACGATGCTATCTTCGTGTGTCGTCCTTCAGGCACAATGGTTCCTGGTGGTATAGGCCTGAAGGTATGGAAAGTGCGCGATAAGTTCAATTTCGAGAGCACGATTCAGCCTATCCTTCCTATTCCTGACGAGGTTCGCAAGCCTAATGCAAAGCAGGGTAAGATAGAGGAGTTTAAATACATGGCTCATAAGAATGGTCGCACATTCCAGAAGCACGCTCGCGTATATACTCCTTATGGATATAAGGCAAAGGATAAGAAGACCAAGTATGATGTGCTCTATCTTATGCACGGTGGTGGTGACAAGACCACTTCTTTCCTCACTCCTCCACAGGATTGGTTGCCTCTCCGCAACATCCTTGATAACCTCATTGCAGAGGGTAAGATGCGCCCTATCATCGTTGTTTGTCCTACATTCTATGATGACGACGAGAATATAGGAGCTAACAATATGGGTGATGCCATTGCCCTTACTCGTGACTTCCACACAGAGCTTCAGAATGACCTTATCCCTACTGTTGAGAGGAAGTATAACACGTACCTTGAGGGAACAGACAGTATCGCCGTTACCAAGTCACGTGATCATCGTGCATACGGTGGTTTCTCTATGGGTGCTCTCTCTACATGGTATCAGCTTGCTTATGGTGTTAATGCCGTAAAGCATTTCCTCCCTCTCAGTGGCGATATCTGGGCTTACAATGAGAAGGGTGAGAAGCAGGATGCCAAGTTTGCTGCTGAATGGATGAACTCAATGCTTGAGAAGTCATCATTCGCTCACGATTTTGAGGTCTATGGCTATACAGGCACAAAGGACATCGCAGGAAATCCAGAGAAAGCAACTGTTGAAGCTCTCCACAAGTATGCCCCTCTCTTCCGCTATGCCACCCCAGATGCCAACCTCCGCTTCTCAATGAAGAAGGACGGTGAGCATTTCTACGGACATATCAACGAGTATCTCTACTATGCTCTGCCGTTGATATATAAGAAGTAAGTACATTTCTATAATAATAAAACCACCTCGGCTTAATTGTTGAGGTGGTTTGTTTTTGGTGAAAACTTCTTTGTCTTGAATCGCAGTTTTTCGAGCGATAACATAAAATGCACAAAAACAAAGATTTTTCCTTGGCTATTTGAAGAAAAAAAATTATCTTTGCAACTGATTTTTCACAAAATGTTAGTGTGAATAAAAAGATAGCAATTATGCTGAACCCCTATAAGATAACCGACTATATCAGCAAATACAAGCCTGAATGGACTTGTGATATGCCTGAAGGATGTCCGCCCGAGGATATTCTGGTTGCTGAGGCGCATCCTTTCTTTCGTCTGGCAAGAAAATCAGATACATATACTGCTGACGATTTTAAGAGTTATGCAGAGATTGATCCTAAGCGTAACTGGGGAGCTATGCTTCCGCTTGCCGTAGGTTTGTCGCTCATTGAGGGTGAAGCTAAGGCTCGTCGCAACCTAAAATTGCCGATGTTCCGTCAGTATCAGGGGATTATTGCTCTTACGTTGAATCCTACAGACGGTGTTGTCCGTCAGACTGGTGCCCACCGTTCGCACTATACTTGGTGGCGCACTCAAACATTCCAAATGTCGAATCTAAAAATGCTTGCCCTATGAGACAGCTTACACTTACTAACACGCTCGAATATTACGACGTGCCACAGATAATAACGGCTACAGATGCCACTGGTACTCGCTACCTCTGTACGCTCTACGCTAATGATGTAGATGGTTATCGTTATCTTGGTGTACAGATTTCTGAGCCTCGTCTGATGGCTTTTGTTGGTGGTCAGCTTGATCTGCGTGATGCTTATCTCCATCCAGAGGTGGGCGATGCTCTCTATACTATTTCCGTTGCAGGTGAGCAACTTATGGCAGATGCGATTCTACCAGAAAATATAAGCGAGGATATGTTGCCAGAAGCTGGATATTTCTTTGATGCTTCTGACCTTACAGACGATACTGATGCTCAGATAGATACCTATCAACTCGAAGTTCCTGCTCATGACCGCGTAACCTTTTCTACTCTTATCAGTCGTATGGGGTGGCACGCTTCATCCCTTGGTAAGTCGTTGAGGAAGATTGCTGCATTATGATATTACCTTGATAAGGTACGTTGACAATTATTATGTCAAAATATATGAGAGTATATCAAAATTCAAATTCAGAACTTTACGACTTTCAATATGTAGGTTGAGTACCCTCGAAAAGTAAAAGAAAAGCCATTTCTATACTCAAAAATGAGTTTGGAAATGGCTTTTTTACTATTGGAATGTATCAATCTATAATATTTTCAAAATGATATTTGACTTTTGATACGCCCTCTTGAAATCTATACTCCATATAAAAATCGGTTTCACTATCATTTAGTGGGACGGGTAAAGATAAAGGGAATGAAATGGTTACAGATTGTAACCGTTTCGTTCCCTTTCGCTTTGTCAATCTTTGCTTATTATATGATTTCTATTCTTCAAAATAATCGGTATCAAGCCTTTTGACTTCATAACATTTGCGTGTGCTGACGCCAACATTGAAATCTATCATATATTTTGCAAGAGAGTGACCATCAATCAGAACAATTTTACTTGTTGCTTTACTTACAGAATCTTTTGCTCCTTGTGTAAAATTGCTTGTTGTAACAAAAACACCTTTTGATGCTTTTTGTTCACTTAAAGCTCCTATAAATTGTTGAATCTCTGGTTTGGACACAGAATTCTCTTCTTTATAGCGTTTTGCTTGAATATAGATTTTGTCGAGTCCTAACGCATCTTCTGGAATAATACCATCTACTCCATTATCATGACTGATAGGAGTAACTTTAGCAAGATTTTTATTTGAACCACCATAACCCATTGTCAACAACAAGTCTAAAACTAATTGTTCAAACTTAGCAGGTGACATTTCACGGGTTTTCTGAAGAATGTCTTCTGCAAGGTCATCGTTAATTTTCTTCATGGCTGCTTCTAACTGTTCTGTAGGTGTCAATTCTTCGCTTGATGATTCACTTTTAACAGTATCGTTATTCTTTTTCTCTGATGAAATGCCTGCATAAATTGCATATTCTGGATATTCCAACAAATCGTTTTGACGCAAATCTGTGTGAGATTTCAGATAATCCAGTCCTCGTTTTGTAATACGATATACACCTTTCTCTGGAATCTCAATAAACAGAGCACGACGTAACCATTGGCGACACCAACCTATACGATCATCTATTTGATAAGCAGAGCCTCCTTTGGTTTTCATTTGCTTATCTTCTTCTGTAAGATTGAAGTGGCTTATAAGGTTATCTTTTATTTCTTTGTTGCTCATATCCGTGTTCTTCAGTTGTAGAAGAAAAGGATATAGGAAATCTTGAAATTTAGGTATAGCCATATGTTATTAGTTTATCTGTTAATGTTCAGTAGTTAACTACATCGGAATACTATTTGTTGTAAGAGTCTGAATAAGATTATGATTCTATATGCCATAGCCGTTTCGCTTTAAGAATGCTGTCAAATCCTCGTGGGGAAGCATTTCCATACCCTCACCTCTTGTAATTTGCTGCTCTGCCCGCTCTATCTTGGCAAAGAATTCCTCCTTTGTCATAAGCGTTGGATCGGACTTTTTCTTTGCGGTCAGCTTTTTCAGATACTTTGCCAACTGCTTCATCAGAGATTCGTTGTCTGCTATTTCTGCTATGTCGCGCCATATCTGCGTGTTTACTTCCATTGCTGTCATAATCCTAATATGTTTGATTTATGTGTGCAAAGTTATAAATAATTCTCGAATAAATGGAATAATCTGCAAATTTCTTGCTGATTAACAAATAATTTTCGGGGTTTATACGGCTTATTCCAATACCCTTTTCTTTAATCTGCGTCAAATTATATTGCTCATAATCGTGTTTTTCTTTCAAAAAGTTGCTCAATTCGTGTTTTTTTACTAATTTTGCACCTTCAAAAAATTATAACATTCAGGATAATAAAATTTAAATGATGAAAATGAAAAGTGAGAAATTGAAAATGCAACTCACAAATTGTACATTGTAAATTGTGCATGAGCTATTTTTTCATTCTTATATTTTTCATTTTTCACTTAAAAATTTATGTACAAGCCAAAATTAGTTAGCTGTCTTCGTAATTACGAGAAGAAGACATTCATGGCAGACCTTATGGCAGGTATCATCGTGGGTATCGTAGCACTTCCACTTGCTATCGCCTTTGGTATTGCTTCAGGTGTATCGCCAGAGAAAGGTATTATCACCGCTATCGTTGCAGGTGTCTTAATCAGTCTCTTCGGAGGTTCTAAGGTGCAGATCGGTGGTCCTACGGGCGCTTTCATCGTCATCATCTATGGAATCATCGAGCAATATGGTATGTCAGGACTTACCATCGCCACGCTCATGGCAGGTGTGTTCCTCATCCTCTTGGGTGTAATGCGCCTCGGAAGTATTATCAAATTCATTCCTTATCCTATCGTAGTCGGCTTCACATCAGGTATTGCCATAACCATCTTCACTACTCAGATAAAGGATCTCTTTGGCTTGCAGATAGATAGTGTTCCAAGTGCTTTCATCGATAAGTGGGGATGCTACATAGAGAATTTCTCTACGTTGGATCCATGGTCTTTTGGTGTAGGATTGCTCAGCATCCTTATCATCATAGCTACCCCAAAGATCAGTCGAAAGATACCAGGATCGCTCGTTGCTATCATTCTCACCACCGTACTTGTAGTGGTGCTGAAGCAGTATGCCGGAGTTAATAGCATTGAGACCATCGGCGACCGATTCACTATCTCAGCTACTCTCCCAGGTATCGAGATGCCTGAGTTCTCATTGGAAACTCTCAAGGGACTTATGTCCCCAGCCCTCACCATTGCCATCCTCGGTGCTATCGAGTCATTGCTCTCAGCTACCGTTGCCGATGGTGTTATCAGCGATCGCCATAACTCAAACAACGAGCTTATCGGACAGGGTATTGCGAACCTCGTAACCCCACTTGTTGGCGGTATTCCTGCTACAGGTGCTATTGCCCGTACAATGACCAACATCAACAATGGCGGTAAGACTCCAGTTGCCGGTGTCATCCACGCTATTGTATTGCTGCTTATCTTCCTCTTCCTCATGCCTTTGGCACAGTATATTCCAATGGCATGTCTGGCAGGTGTGCTGGTAGTAGTGAGCTATAACATGTGCGGTATTCCTTCATTCTTGGGAATCCTCCGCAATCCAAAGTCAGATGTAACGGTATTGCTCGTAACATTCTTCCTCACTATCATTTTCGACCTTACCATCGCTATCGAGGTTGGTATCGTAATAGCTTGTCTGCTCTTCATGCGTCGTATGGCAGAGACCTCAGATGTTAAGCTCGTGAGCGATATTGATGTAGAGGCAGAATCTGACTTGCAGTCAAATCAGGATGAGCATCTTGTAGTTCCAGAAGGCATTCAGGTATATGAGATCAACGGTCCTTACTTCTTCGGAGCAGGTAACAAGGCAGAGGAGCTTATGTCATCCCTTCGCGATCTTCCAAAGGTAAGAATCATCCGTATGCGTCGTGTACCGTTCATCGACTCAACAGGTATTCACAATCTCACGAACATCTGTATCATGTCAAAGAAGCAGAATGTTGATGTAGTGCTCTCTGGAGTTAATCCAAAGGTACACGCAGTACTTGAGAAGGCACATTTCTACGACATCATCGGCGAAGATCACATCTGTTCACACATCGACCTTGCCCTTGAAAAGGCAAAGGAGCTTGCGAATGTTTAAGGAATAAAGTTGATGGAATAAAGATTAGGGTTTGTAAGTAAACCCATAAATGATATAGTCCTCCCCAATAGCTGAGTATCGGCATATTGGGGAGGATTTTTCGTGGTTTTCGGTGAAGAAATTTGGAGTTATGAGGAAAAATAATTATCTTTGCCACGGAAAGTAATATAAAAATACAAAATTATGTCATACGAACAGCAGGCAAGGCTTGAGGTACTAAGTGCTGTCAATGCCATAAATAGCGTACAGGAACTTAATGAATTCAAAGATGTTATAGCCCGATACTTTGCAGCAAAAGCACAAAAGGCTATTGATGCATTGTGGGATAACGGAACAATCGATGAATCCACTATAGCAGCTTGGGGTAATGAACACATGCGTACACCTTATCGCTATGCAAAGAATCGTTCTTGATACAAATTGTCTATTACAAATATTGCCGTCAAGGAGTCCTTTTCATATAATTTGGGAGGAAATTCTTGCTGGTAATATCTCTTTGTGTGTGAATACAGAGATACTTGATGAATATGAGGAGATTATTTCAGCGAAAACGACTTCTGATATTGCGAGGAATGTTGTTGAAACTATAGCTCGCCTTTCTACAACATACTATCAGGAATCATACGTTCATTTCGGTTTGATTCAACAAGATGAAGATGATAATAAATTTGTAGATTGTGCCATTGCTGCGGATGCAGAATATATAGTATCTAATGATGCACACTTTAATATCCTTGATGCTATCCCATGGCCAAAAGTCATAGTAATAAAACTACAGGAGTATTATAATAAAATTATGAAATAAATGGTGTCGTCTGACGAATCACATAATAATTCAATTCTATGAAACAACTTTCGATAATAGTTTTGTTTATATTGCTATTCGCGTCATGTTCTTCTGGTGTGAATCGTGATAACGTCACTCAAAAACAAGATACAACCATTGTGTTCTCAAAGGTGGCTGTGCTTCAACTGCCGTTTCCTGAGGAATTGAGAGATTCTGCTGTGCATATATTCAATACTGATATGTCCGTCTTTGCCACTTTTGAATATGATAGTGTTTCAGAAGAAACAAGATGCAAGGCTCTTGATGGGCAGATAATAACCTATGCCCCATCGTGGAATCTGATGGATTGTTTCTATGAAGACTATAATGCAGAGTATGGCAAGATACGTGTGGGTGATAGTTGGGAACTGATAAGAAAGGATGCTATCTATGAAGTTCATAACTTGGATTCTTATTTCTCTTCATTAGAATACTGGCCAAATAAGACGGATGTATTCTATAAGGAAGATTTATTGACAACAATCCCTCACCAAGATCCGTCATCTATGAAATGCAAAATCAAGAAAGTGAAGAACGATTGGTTTCTTGTTGGTGATGGGAATTTCGAGGCATGGGTAAGATGGAAAAATGGCTCACATGTTCTTCAAGATAGAATAAGATACGAAATTTAATAGCAATGACAATCTACAAACATCAGAAATGAGGAATAAATTCATTATCATAATATCATTCTTCGCATTATTGCTTATATCCTCTTGCACAAAAGAGAATAAGCCGACAATATTGTCTTCTATGCAGGAAGTTGATACTACTTGCGTAAGACGTAGTTTGCTTAGTGAAGTGAGGAAGTATATGCGTGAAAACTCTGATGCCCAATGCTATTTGCTGAAATCAACAGGTATGCACTGTGAAAAGCCGAATAGAGGTTTATACGAAGATGTAGAGAATGAAATCTTTATGATAGTGACTGTTGATAAAGGTAGTATAGCTAAGGGTGGTGAGTTTCGTACTTCTACGCTTTATCCAGGGCGATATTTTATGATTGATGGAAAGGTCGTATTCCTATCGTCTGATGCAGATGCTATAATGGATCAAAACAGACTAAAGAAGGATTATCTTGATAAAGTAAAAGATGAGGGTAGCGGATTAAAAATGAGATTTCTTCTTGTATCGTATTATTCCGATTCTTGTGCTGTCGTAGATGATCCATTTGTTGATGAAAGTATAATGAACATAAATCCACCTAAAAAGAATAGAGTTCCTTTCACAGCTCCAACAATAAAGTAATATTCTATGCGAAAAATCATCCCAATACTCATCTTTGTTTGTTTCTGTTTTGCTTGCACCAATAACAAGCAAAATGCGGATAATGCAGGAAATGATACTATCAATTCCGAGGCATTGATAGGTAAGAAAAGACAGAAGGGTTTAACTCAGATTTGATTGTATATGATTCCATTGAAGGTTATGTCGGTGGAGAATATACTTGGTCTAAAAACGAGATGAGAGATGAACTCTACTTATGTAAAATACTTAGAAAAGATAAAAACTACAAAGTAGATTTTGAAGTAAAAGCCGATTCCGCATTAGAGCACATCTATATCCCCGAGACTGGTAGTGTGACGTATATTAAATTCAAGCTCAAAAGTAAGAAATGGTATCTTGTGGAATATGAATCTAATAATTTGTAGGGTGTCTCTTTTTTCGGTTACATATTTATGAAACCGTAACCCTAAAGGGGTAAGCAATCTTATTTAATTATTCTTGCTTTTCTTCTTTCTCTTAATCTTATTCACAAGTTTTACCAAGCCAATAATAAGAGCTATCGGGAGAATGATGTATATTGTAATTATTGCTATAAATACGATTGTGGGAAGCCCCCATTCTATACATTCTTCTGGGTGTCCTTTTTTAAAATTTGGATGCCCAACAATACCATCTGAATTTTTATGATATTGATAGTGCTCATTATGCCTGAAAGCAGGAATTTTCAATTCACCTCTCATCTCTGGTTTTATGTTGATAAGAGACGAAACTTCTTTGGTATCAAGCACATTACCGTTCATGTCAAGATACGTAATGAGAAATTCTACGTTGTGGATTTCTGTTTTTACATTGTTATTGAGAATGATAGTAGCCTCTGCGTCATCTCATTTCTGTCTGAATTCAACGACAGAAATATCAGGAGTTTCGTCTAACTTTTCAGAGCAAGAAAGACTAATCAGAGCTAAAAGAAAAAACAAAAATCTTTTCATCATATTTTTAGTCGAATTGTTTATTTCATCACACATATTTGCGGAAGTCGTTTTTTTGTCCGTGTATTATGGTAGATTTTTTATTGCAGTTTAAATGTAATAGGAAGGGTATATCTTACCTTAGTCGGTATGCCATTCTGTGTGCCAGGATTCCATTTGGGCATAGCTTTTATTACTCTTATCGCTTCCTTATCTAATGCAGGATCAACATTCTGTTCTACTCTGACATCAGTAATTGAACCGTCTTCTAATACCCAAAAAGAACAAACGACCTTTCCTTCAATTCCCTTTTTCTCGGCTTTACGAGGATATTTGATATTTTTCTGAAGATAAGTTAACAATCCTTCCACATGACCAGGAAAGCTTGGCATTGTTCCGCCCACTCCAGAGAATACTATATCGCCATTTTTGTCAACCTGCTGTGAATGAGATGTTTTCAGTGAGTCTTGTCCCTGTGCTAAGCAAAGGCAAGGTAATAATAAAAGGAATATGACTGTAATAAATTGCTTCATAAGACGTAATATTTATTTCTTGTACTTGAAAGATAGTAACTGTCGGCTGCAAGCCTATGTAGGTTTCAATCTTTCAAATGCAAAGGTAGGGAGTTCTTTTTGAGTGTGCAAATTTTTGTACAATTTTTTGTTTTTGTTTTTCGCAATACAGAGTTCATTTTAATTTAATCTCCACCATCATCAAAAGAAAACGACTTGCTATCGTAGTGGTAGCAAGTCGTTGTTATAATGTTATTGTTTGTTCTATTAGAATTTATAGCCTACTGTGAATGAGAGGTTGTTGAAAGAGTCGCTAAAGTTCTTTCGCACACTTCTCAAACCGAAGTTATAACGGAGGTTGAATACGAAGTCGTTGATCTCGTAAGATGCTCCTACAGGGATTGAGAAGAAGGTTGATTTATAAGCATCCTTTGCTTTAGATGATGGAAAAATTTCCTTACCATCAATCTTTAAGCTAAATTCATCCTCACCATCAACCTTGGCAGTTGAGAGAATGTTCAATGCAACACCAGCCTTTAGGGCAAGTCCTGGAGCTACATAGTAGTTTGCCATAACTGGGATGTTGAAGTAATAGTTACTAGAGGTTACATTTTTTCCATTAGGAGCTGCAGTACCCAAATTATAATAAGAGAGATTCGTGTATGGATTTAAACTCGTGTTGAAGCCTGTGTAGTTAAGACCGAGAGCTGCGCCGAACTTGTCGTTGATCATATACATACCCTCAACACCGGCTGTAAGTCCGATAGCACCATCTACAGCTTCACTACCATCGCCAGTAGCTGTGGTGTAGGTGACACCTACGTTAGGTTGTAATGTGAATGAACCGGCCTCTGACTGTGCAGAAGCAGAGATTGCCACAAGGGCAGCAGCGGTAATGGTTAATAATTTTTTCATCATCTTTTAAAAATGTTCTTTTCCTACTCTTTTCAAAGATTTTCGGATTCCTCTTGTTTTTTGGTTAGAAGGTTAGGTGGTTAGAAGGTCTGCATCGCTATAAGCATTTCGACCTAAGAACCAGTGAACCTATGATCTTTTTTCATCATTCTGAGTGCAAATGTATGTGATTATTTGCGAATCACCAAAGATTTTAGGAAAAATAAACATTAATACGCACCTATTATCTTAAATAATAAGATGAAAAGTGAAAAATTAAAAAACGTCTTGTAATCAATATGATAGAAAGATGATGTCTCTGTATGTTAATGTGAATTTGACGAGTTGTAATTGTCAATTAAAGTGTCAAAGGTGCGAATTCATCGAACTCATATCGTTTGCAATGATTATCCGCAATTACGTTACAAGCGGGCTGAACGTCGAGGAGGTCGGCGGCCGAAGGGAAAGCCAAAGCCCAAAAGCACTTAGCCCAGGGCGATGCCTTAGGCTATGAGCCTTTGCCCCTTCGGGGCGCTATCGGATGATTGCGGATAATCATTTATGCGAATTTAAGGTAGATCCATTTGGTAAACAAAGTAGGTATTTAGCCTTGAAAAAACTTTTTTGCAATAATCCTACATACCTACACGGACACCTTTGTAACTTGCAAGGACTTAGTGCGTTACACGGATTTCAAATATGCGCCAAACCTACACTAATCCTACACTAAACCTACACACTTTCTGCATTTTTATGCAGAAAATTAATAATTAATAATGAATAGTGAATAATGTAATTAGTATCTAAAACGTTCATTACAATCCAAATTATCAATTATCCATTATAAATTGTCAGATTTGTCGAAGACCCACTGACCATAGGGAAGTAATTAACCTGAATTTCCTGAAAAATTCAGGTTTTAGTGTAGGTTTAGTGTAGGATTAGTGTAGGTTTGGTGCATATTTGAAATCGCTGCAAGTTTTTGTGGTTCAGAAAATTGCACGGGTGTCCGTGTAGGTATGTAGGATTATTGCGAAAAAGTTTTTTCTGAACCATTTTCCTCCATTTTTCGCTTTTCATTTAGTTCAGGTTCGCTTCTCCTTCGCTTCTAATCCGCTTCTAATCCGCTTCTGCTCCCTTTCATGGAATGGGAGTTGAATGGGATTTGCAACGGACTTACTACGGCTTTGCAACGGACTTACTTGTATGGATGCAAAATTCTTTTAAGTATCGGAAGTATAAAAACAAAAACAAGTAAGTAATCAAATTTAATTTTATAATCAAGAATTAGAGAATTTGAGAAGGTTTAGCTCGACGGCCGAAGGGAAAGTCAATTTTTGCTACTTGCGTAGCATTGAGAATGGCCGTGATTAACAGGAGCGTAAGCGACCTTTCTCAAATTTCTTCCCTACGGTCAGAGGGTCTTCGACAAATCTCTTATAAATTCAAAAGAAAAATCTCTAATTACTTCCCTGCGGTCAGTGGGTCTTCGACAAATCTCTCTAATTCTT
>CACYXI010000105.1 GCA_902778265.1 uncultured Bacteroidales bacterium
CCCACATGGTGACTCTTCTGTATATGGTGCCCTCGTGCGCTTGGCACAGGACTGGAACATGCGCTATACGCTCGTTGACGGTCAGGGTAACTTCGGTTCAGTAGATGGTGACTCTGCTGCTGCCATGCGTTATACTGAGTGTCGCTTGAGCAAGATGGGTGAGCACATCATGGATGACCTCGAGAAGGATACCGTTGATATGGCTAACAACTTCGACGATACCCTCACAGAGCCAACCGTGATGCCTACAAAGATTCCTAACCTTCTTGTAAATGGTGGTAACGGTATCGCTGTAGGTATGGCTACTAATATCCCTACCCATAACCTCGGTGAGGTGATTGACGGTTGCTGTGCCTATATCGACAATCCGGATATCGATACTGACGGTCTCATGCAGTATATCAAGGCTCCTGACTTCCCAACAGGTGCTTATATCTATGGCATTCAGGGCGTTAAGGATGCTTACGAAACAGGTCGTGGTCGTATCGTTATTCGTGCAAAGGCTGAGATTGAGTCAGATGACTCTCACGATAAGATCGTCGTTACAGAGATTCCTTACGGCGTAAACAAGCAGCAGCTCATTGAGTATATCGCAGAGCTTGTCAAGGAAGGCAAGATTGACGGTATCTCTAACGTGAACGATGAGACTGGTCGTCAGGGTATGCGTATCGTGGTTGACGTTAAGCGTGACGCAAACGCTAACGTTGTGATGAACAAGCTCTTCAAGATGACAAATCTCCAGAGTTCGTTCTCCGTAAACTGCATCGCACTCGTAAAGGGACGTCCACGTCTGCTCACGCTCAAGCAGTGTGTTAAGTACTTCGTACAGCACCGTCATGACGTAACCATCCGTCGTACCAAGTTCGATAAGAAGAAGGCTGAGGCTCGTGCTCATATCCTTGAGGGCTTGATCATCGCCGTTGACAATATTGACGAGGTTGTAAAGATTATCCGTGCTTCAAAGAGTCCTTCTGATGCTCAGCGTGCTTTGGAGGAGCGTTTCAATATCGACGAACTCCAGTCAAAGGCTATCGTTGATATGCGTCTCTCACAGCTCACAGGTCTGCGTGTTGAGGAACTTCATGCAGAGTATGAAGAGTTGGAGAAACTCATCGCTTACTTGCAGCAGATCCTCGATGATCCAGAGCTTTGTAAGAAGGTTATGAAGGACGAACTCCTTGAGGTTAAGGAGAAGTATGGCGACCCACGTCGTACTGAGATAAAATATACATCTGAGGAGTTCAACCCAGAGGACTTCTACGCTAACGATGCAATGGCTATCACAATCAGCCACCTCGGCTATATCAAGCGTACATTGCTCGACGAGTACAAGCAGCAGTCTAAGGGTGGCGTAGGCTCTCGTGGTTCACGTACCCGTGAGTCAGACTTCACCGAGTTCCTCTATGCTGCCGATGCTCACGATATGCTTCTGTTCTTCACTCGTCAGGGACGTGTTCACTGGCTCAAGTGCTACGAGATTCCAGAGGGTGCAAAGGATTCTAAGGGACGTGCAATCCAGAACCTCCTCCAGCTTGAGGCTGGCGATTCTGTCAATGCCGTTCTTGCTATCAAGAGCCAGAAGTTCGTTGACGAGCAGTTCCTCCAGACTCACAACGTGGTATTCGCAACAAAGAGTGGTGTTGTCAAGAAGACACGTCTTGCCGACTACTCACATCCACGTTCAAAGGGTGTTATCGCTATCAACATCAACGAGGGCGACGAGGTTGTAAACGTAATGCTTACCAACGGTACTGACGAGCTTATCCTCGCAAGCCGCAATGGTCGCGCAGTTCGTTTCAATGAGTCAACAATCCGCACAATGGGACGTGTTTCTACTGGTGTTCGTGGTATGAACCTCAACCTTGAGGAAGAGCCAGACAACTACGTAGTAGGCATGATTGTGGTCAATGATCCTGACAATGATACCGTAATGGTAGTCAGCGACAAGGGCTATGGTAAGCGTACTAAGGTAGAGGACTACCGCGTAACCAACCGTGGTACTAAGGGTGTTAAGACTCTTAACATCACCGACAAGACTGGTAACCTCCTCGCTATCGAGAATGTACAGGACGACGAGGATCTTATGATCATCAACAAGTCGGGCATCACTATCCGCTTCGCCGTTGCTGGCTGTCGCGTCATGAGTCGTGGCACACAGGGCGTGAAGCTCATCGACCTCAAGAAGAAGAACGACTACATCGCAAGCGTCTGCAAGGTTATGCACGTTGATGAGGAGCCAGAAGAATTCGATGAGGCAGAGGATGTAGATGCTCAGGATGCTGAAGGCACAGCAGAAGAGTAACCCATAGAAAGTGCCGTCTTTGGCTTCCCCCCCTTTGTGCCGTATATGGCACAAAGCCCCCAAAAGGACAATACTTAATATAAAACTTTAACTCAAGGCCCTGCACTCCTTACTGCGCCAGCCTCTTGCCCCTTCTTGGGGGAAAGAAGCCCGCAGGGCAGGAAATGGGTCTTAAAATAACAACTAAGAAAATTATGAAGAAATTTATTTTCACAGCGCTTGTAGCAGCATTTGCTACAACATCATTTGCTCAGGACATCGTGAAGCAGATGAAGGGACAGACTTACGCAGAGGCTACAGCAACTCTCAACGCTGCTCTCTCTGGACTTTCTGCTGAGCAGAAGGCAAAGGGTTACAATCAGCTCGTAGAGATTGTTATAGGTGATGCAAACAAGGCATTCAGCGACATTCAGGTTGCTAATATGAATAAGAACAAGGTTGAGACTGACACCTACACTCCTATCGTAAACGCTCTCAACGATGCTGTTAAGTGCGATGAGTTCGACAGCCAGCCTAACGACAAGGGTAAGGTGGCTCCTAAGTTCCGCAAGAAGAACGCTGACCGCCTCGTAGCATTCCGTAACCTGCTCATCAACGCTGCTAACGAGACAACAGATCCTGACAAGAAACTCGTCCTCGCTAACGCATATATCAACTCTTCTGAAAGCCCACTCTTCGCAGAGGCTCTCAAGGCAGGCGACCAGTACCTCGGCTACGCACAGTTCTTTGCTGCTGCTGCTTACTACAACAAGGAAGACTGGCACAAGGCTGCTGACTATGCAGAGAAGGCTCTCAAGTGCGATGACGTAAAGGAGAATGCAGAGCAGTATCTCGTTTCTGCACTCACCAAGTCACTCAAGACAAAGTCTGATACCCTTGCTTACCTCAAGAAGCTCAACGAGGTAAACCCAGACAAGTACATGGGTCAGATTGCATCTGTATATAACCAGATAGGTGAGAAGGCTCTCTCTGAGAAGATTCTCAACGATGCACTTGCAAAGGATCCTAACAACAAGATGGCTTACGCTATCAAGGGTGAGAACGCAATGAGCGCAAAGAACTGGGATGAGGCTATCAAGTTCTTCAAGAAGACTGTAGAGATTGATCCAGCATGGGTACAGGTATGGTTCAACCTCGGTGTATGTGCAAGCTCTAAGGGCTATGACCTCAACGAGCAGCTCAGCGAGAACGGCAGAATCTCTACCGAGAACGATGCAAAGGTAAAGGGTGCTCTCCGTGAGGCTATGGGCTACTACGAGAAGGTTCGTGAGCTTGATCCAAACCGTGAGGCTATCGCTAACTGGCCTTATCAGCTCCGTATGATCTACAATGCTCTTGGCGAGAACGACAAGGCTGCTGAGATCTCTAAGATGCTCGGCGAGTAGTCCTTGCTTTGTGTAAAGAATAAAGATTATAGAACGGTCTCATACCTCATGAGAATGAGATCGTTAAAAGTAAAATATAAGAGGATGTGCCATTTTTTTGACACATCCTCATTTTTTATTGTTGTAATTGAGCTGTGCGCTTGAAATTTTATTGACCATCCAAATTATTGCTGTGGGATAGTGAAACGAATTTTATAGCGAGTATCAGTTTCTGTATGAAGTGATAGCCGTTCAAAAAAAGAGTTTTGAAAAAACTCGTCACTCGTCACCCGTAACTCTGTAAGTCGTTGTAGCATTGTGGCTTACAACGTTGATTCACCCCATGCCACTCGTCACCCGACTCGTCACCAAAATCCGTGTATCTTGTTGATTATATGAATATTACACGTGCAATTTACCCTATAGACACTCGTCACCCATTTAGAGGTGACGAGTGAATCAACCTCGCAACTTGTTCTATATCAGATTGATATGTTACATGAGGTTGATGAGTGGGTGACGAGTGAAACGAAATGAATCACCCGTGCAATTCGTTGACACACATACTATTACAGCGCTGAGGGTGACGAGTTGACGAGTAGTGTGAAAATTCTGTTTTTCTTTATGTAAAAGTGAGCGATTCGACTCAATGACTGTTATGCCTTCGTTGATCCTTCGCAAAGCCGTTGTAAGTCCGCTGCAAATCCGTTGCATGACCCATTCCATGAAAGGGAGCAGAAGCGAATTAGAAGCGAAGGAGAAGCGAACCTGAAGTAAATGAAAAGTGAAAAATGAGGAAATATGAGATCTTTTGTAGGATCTACATTCTAAATTCTCGCAACATTTATTTTGAGGCTCCTATCATCAGATATTTCTTTAGCTTATGTGATGGTATGTATTGTGACATGGAATTAAAGAAGGAGTGAATACCGACACATTTCCTTAACACCTTACCACTCGGATCAATGATGTAGAAAGTTGGTACTCCCATCACGTTGTACTTTTTAAGAATGTCACGAGCTTTCTGGTGGTCATTCCATTCGTGCCATATTACTGTGCTATCTTTGTGCTCCTTCCATAGCTCTTCTATGTCGTTAGAGATGGTGATAAGCTCAAATTGATCCTTGTGGTTTATGTAGAACTCTTTGAGTATGGGCTTGATTTGCTGACATGGCGCACAAGCCATACTGCTGAATTCAAGAATAGTATATTTGCCTGTACCTACAAACTCATTGAGATGATGAGGCTTGTCGTCATAGTCGTATAGCTCAAAGTCAACCATCATGTCGTCCTCTTCTACTATGTCTGACTGTTTCTTGGAAGATGAAATCTTAACCGTGTCTTGCGAAATATCATCTGCATACTCGTAGGTTTCAGCAGTATATTCCTCACCTGTTTGTGAGTCAATATTGCTGATGTCATAAGCCCAGATTTGAGGGGTGGAGTCACGATCCGTATGATCGTCAATAAAAAGATACAGAGTCTTGTTATCGTCTGAAAGCATTATGCGATCTCCGAGATGATCAAGCCTTATCAGTTTCTTCTTCTGTCTGCCCTCCCAGCCGTATATCTCGATAGTGTTGCCATAGAGCAGTTGACGGGTATAATCCTCAATCTTAATTTTTTTCCCGTATTTGTTTCTGTCTTTCAGAAGGATAAGGATTTTGTCGCTTGTCGTTTGGCAAGACAATTCCTCTGTACGAAGACTATGACTCATAGGATTATAGCCATCCTTCGTGTTGTAGTCCATTGGGGTATTATATATATACCTTATATTCTGAATGCTATCCCCATTGATAGAAAACTGCATAAGATTCCTTCCTTCATGGAAAAAAGCAATATATCTCCCCTTGTAATTGCTATATACGCGAGTACCTTGGGCATAGATTGTATGTTTCACCAAATCGCTGATTTCATATCCGTCATTCGGCCAAAATTTCAAAGGGGTGCAAGTCCTGTTCTTGTAGTCGATTATTGAGAAGATATGATCAAATGCCATACCTTTATCAGGATAGCTTGCAGTACATGGTGCCAGTAATGTGGAATCAGACACCCTACAGAAGTTTGAACCCATAAACACCAGACTGTCAAGATTAGACAAGTCGTAATGTGTCAACTTCGTGCTATCATTGAATGAACCAACGGATATTGGATTCTTGATGATATTGAATGAAAAAACACCAACTGGCACACCTGCATCCAGAAGCGCCAATGAATTATCCTCTTCCTTGCAATATCTCGGATATAGGTAGTTTGTAAGTTTTTGTTCTGGTGTCCCCAAAGCATCTTTCCCGAATTTGCAAAGATAAAAATTTGTGTCAGCCATTCTGATTTTGTGTGCAATGGCAACATTACCAATCATATAGTCAAGATATACAAATCTATTCTCCTTGGCAATTTTTACAGGCTCTCCTTTGAGATAGATAGCCTTGATGGCATTATCCGTTATGGTGACATTAGGGCTATAATTGATATTGCAGCCTGATGTGTATGGATTCTCATGCAAGTCGCGAGTATGCCATAGTGTGTGTGCTATTGGCTTCTTTGTGCCAATATTCAGTTTATGGGTGATAGCAGATATTTCTGGGTGGTCAAAATCCGCATAGCAGTTTGGCATTCTGAGATACACGATTCCCGCTTCTGCGTGATTTGAAGTCCAAGGATATAGTGCCACTTCGTTATTGTCGGTAGAGAATGCTAATCGCCATGCGCTTATATTCTCTCCGGCAGATGTAATGTCAAGAACATTCCAACGTGTAGAGTTCAATGTCTCGTTATTGTTATCGGCTTCTCTCAAAACAGAACGATAGGTGCCATCCTCCATTTCGTTGTTAAGATGCAGAATGACAGGGCATCCAGCAGGGATGATACGCTCTGTCTTGTCAGAAAGTTCAAGTACACCTCCTTTTTCTGCCCAACGAATGATATAGACATCGGTATGCCCATCCACTTCATAGCTTTTGTCAGCATCATAGAAAGTACACCATCCCTTGTCCTTTGCTGAAGTGCTGACCATCTTAGATGTTGGGGCATAGAATTCGCGTGGATGAGGGTCTTTGTTCAGTCCTATGATTTTCTTTGCATCTATTATGTCCTTGTTATGCAAATCTTCTTGCGGAACTTTATTCACGAGTTCTATAACCATATCAGTATATTTATCTTCCATGAAATTATCAAGAACCTTTTTTGACATGAACTTGAGTTTTGAGGCAAAGATAGCGCTATACTCCCTATCTTTCATGAAGTTATACATAACTTTCACATATTCAGTTGACAGGTTGTTTTGCTTTTCCTCAAGTTGTTGCCGTTCCTTCAAAAGAGATCCCTTTTCGCTTTCCGTCTTGTTCTTGTATAGTTCAGCCTCTATTTCGTTGAGCCTGAGCCTTGTGGCTGTGTAATCAGAAAGACTGTCAGCCTCTATTTTCTGATAGGCATTCCATTCCTGTTGCTGAGCGTTATTGCTTTTTACAAGCCATGTAGAAGGATGTGTGTCGTTGCCTGTAATTATTGTCTTTGATTTTGGGGAAACGTATAAATCGAGAGCTTCTACACAAGGATAGAGGTAGAGACAATAGTGTTCATCTCCCTTTATTTTCTTCTCAAAATGGAATTTTCCCTTCTTTATCTGTGTGATTGTCTTCTGTTTTCCGCTATATTTGCCGGCAGAGCCATAGAGAATAACGTCACATCCATCAGGGATGTTCTTGATAGTTCCCTCAATAATGCAGACAGAATCATTGGCAGAGACGTTGCTTGCCTTTGCCCAGCCACTCAGAGATAAGAGTAGGAGAAGAGATAGGATTGTTGATTCCTTCATTGAGATACCTTAGTTTTTTGATTAGGTTTATTTTTATGATTATTCGACTTGATGTTTTATAAACAACGAGTGCAAAGGTAATGAAAAAATATGTCAAATGCAAGGAATTGATGATAAAAATAACAAGAAAGAAACAATGGTTGAAATAAACTCAGAAAACAGGGAAGAAATGTGTATTTCGTGCTTTCGGGTTTAAAAACGAAATATAAAGAATTGTCGTTGTCAAAAAATAAACAACGAATTAAAACGAAAGTTCTTGCACTCACATTAATCATGAGAAACATTTTCCGAATGTTTATTCGTTTAAATTCGGTAAATTCGTTGTTATCTTTTCTTTTGGGTATGTTCTGGCAATAATTCAACAACGAATTAAAACGAATAAGTGTTTTTGAAGAAATGAGGAAAGGAAAAAGCGGATCCCCATTGCTGAGTGGTCCGCTTCAAACACTTACTTTTTAATCTATTAATCCTTAATCTCTTAAGTCATTAATCTCTTCTTTAATTCGCTGCCTCGAACTCCTGAAGGAATCGGGTGTCGTTCTCTGAGAACATACGGAGGTCGGAAACGTGGTACTTGAGGTTTGTGATACGCTCTACACCAAGACCGAATGCGTAGCCAGAATATACCTTAGAGTCTATTCCGCAAAGCTCCAGTACGTTAGGGTCAACCATTCCGCAACCGAGAATCTCTACCCAGCCAGTATGCTTGCAGAATCCACAACCCTTACCGCCACAGATATGGCAAGAGATATCCATTTCGGCTGATGGCTCGGTGAATGGGAAATAGCTTGGACGAAGACGAATCTTGGTGTCAGGTCCGAACAGCTCCTGTGCGAAGGTAAGCATCACCTGCTTAAGGTCGGTGAATGATACGTTCTTATCAATATAGAGACCTTCTATCTGGTGGAAGAAGCAGTGTGCACGTGCTGTGATAGCCTCGTTACGGAACACGCGACCAGGGCAGATTACGCGGATAGGTGGCTGTCCCTGCTCCATCACACGTGCCTGTACGCTTGAGGTGTGAGAACGGAGGATGATGTTCTTTGTAACATCGTTGAGCGGACTCTGCTCTACGAAGAATGTGTCCTGCATGTCGCGTGCTGGGTGATCAGCAGCGAAGTTCATCTTTGTGAACACGTGAAGGTCGTCCTCTACCTCTGGACCGTCAGCCAATGTGAAGCCCATGCGCTGGAAAATCTCCACGATCTCATTCTTCACGATAGAGAGAGGGTGGCGAGTGCCAAGCTGGATAGGGTAGGGAGTACGTGTAAGGTCGAGGTCGTCGGCAACAGTCTCGGTAGTTGCCACCTGCTCCTTGAGTCCGTTGATCTTATCGAGTGCGAGCTGCTTAAGCTCGTTGATCTTCATGCCAAGCTCCTTCTTCTGCTCTGCTGGCACGCTACGGAAGTCGGTCATCAGTGCATTGAGCTCACCTTTCTTGCTGAGGTATTTCAGACGTAGAGCCTCTATTTCTTCTGCGTTGGAGGCTGTCAGCGCTTCCACTTCCTTGCGAAGTGAGTCTATTTTCTCTACTAACATAGTGTCTTAAATCAAATTTGCGTGCAAAATTAATATTTTTCTTGGAAAATAAGGAATAAATGAAAATAAATGTGTACATTTGCACTGAAAATTGTATAAAATTGATGAGAAGAATTGTATTTGTGGTCTTTTTTGCGTCATTGGCGATGCTCTTCGTAGGTACTGGCTGTACTGACAAGAAGACAACGCCCGATGAATCCGTGAGTGTTGATTCTATGCTCGCTGATTCGCTTGGCACTGACTCTATGGAGGCATTGATTGAGGATGAACCTATGCCTAAGGCTGCTGACGAGCTGTTTGACGATTTCATCTTCAACTTTGCAGCTAACCGCCGCCTTCAGAGTGAGCGCACCGATTATCCTGTGAACTTGGATAAATTCGGCAAGGTGTCGCAGGTGGAGAAGGCTAAATGGGGTATGGAGCATTTCTTTATGCGTCAGGGCTACTACACTCTCGTATTCAATAATGCACGACAGTTGGATGTGGTGAAGGATACAGCCATTGGCAGCGTGTATGTGGAAAAGATTTCGTTTGCAAAGAAGCAGGTGGAGAGGTGGATGTTCAATCGTGTGCTCGGCTTGTGGAAGATGCAGGGTGTTAAGATAATGCCGCTTGCAAAGCATGAGGATGCTGCATTCCTGAAATTCTATAATATGTTTGTCAAGGATTCTACGTTCCAGTCGCTCTCCATTGCAGAGTCGGTTAGTTTTTCGGGTCCTGATCCAGAGGATGACTTCTCTCGCATGACTGGTGAACTGATGGCAGAGCAGGTGCCTATGTTCTTGCCCTGGATGCCTTCAGGTACGCTCTTCAACATACATTACGGTAGTGAGCCTTACCAGCCATCCAACACAAGAATCTTCGTGATTCGTGGTATTGCTAACGGTATGGAGTCAGAGCTGACATTCCAGAGAAAGGCAGGCGCGTGGATGCTGACGAAGTTGAATACGTAAGGAATACGGCCTCTCCCCCCGCCTTCCCCCGTAGGGAGGGAGCCGGAAGACGAAAGGTGTTCTGAGAAAAAACATGTATTAAAGCAACTAATAAAAAGAAGAAAAAATATGGCATACAATAACGATAAATTCAAGGATTCAAAAAATAAAAAGGGTGTGTCTTTTAGCACTCCGGCTCCCTCTCTACGGGAGAGGGCGGGGGGAGAGGCTGTTCTCCTCAAGGACGGTTGGGCTGCCGACATCGCCGAGGCTGTTCGCGTTATGAGGCAAGGTGGTGTTATCCTGTACCCAACAGATACGGTGTGGGGCATAGGCTGTGATGCTACTAATGCTGAGGCTGTGAAGAGAGTGTATGAGATAAAGAAGCGTGATGACTCAAAGGCATTGATCTGTCTTATTGACTCTGACAAGCGTATCTCACGCTATATCCGTAACGTGCCTGATGTGGCATGGGATCTTCTCAATCTCCCTACAAAGCCAACAACCGTTATCCTTGATAATGCCAGTGGACTTGCCAAGAACCTTGTGGCAGAGGATGGTAGCATAGCTATGCGTATCACAAGGGAGGCATTCTCCAAGGAACTCTGCTATCGTATGCAGAAGCCTATCGTCTCTACAAGTGCGAATATAAGTGGTGAGCCTGCTGCACAGAACTATCGTGACATTGCCCCAGAACTCCTTGAGGCTGTGGATTATGTCTGTAAGTCACGTAGAAACGAGCATGAACCTCATGTGCCTTCAAGCATCATAAAGTTGGCAGGGAATGGAGAGGTGACGGTGATAAGGAAATAATGAACATTGATCAACTCATAGAATGGCGAGTGAAGAAGGTGTCGGACAAGCAGTTTACGCTTGTCCTTGCATTCTTTGTAGGTATGCTTGCAGCTATTGCGGCATACATACTTCATTCTGCCATACACTTCATACAGCATCTGCTGACATCGGAATTCAATATGAAGTCATTCAACTGGCTTTACCTTGTATTTCCTATCGTCGGTATCTGGCTAACCTCGCTCTTCGTTAAGTATGTGGTGAGGGATAACATCTCGCACGGTATCACCCGAATCCTCTATGCCATAAGTACTAAGCAGAGCCGACTAAAGAGGCATAACTGTTGGTCATCGGTCTTTGCCTCTGCCATAACCATCGGATTTGGTGGATCGGTAGGTGCCGAGGCTCCTATCGTGCTGACAGGTTCGAGTATTGCGAGTAACCTCGGACAGCTCTTCCGACTGAACAACAAGACGCTGATGCTGCTCGTGGGATGTGGTGCTGCGGCGGCTATTGCCGGAATTTTCAAGGCTCCTATTGCCGGACTCGTCTTTACCATCGAGGTTCTTATGATTGACCTCACAATGGCGAGCATTTCCCCGATTCTCATAGCATCAGTTACGGCAACGTGTTTCACCTATATCTTCATAGGAAATGATCAGTTGTTCAGTTTTACGCTTGATAGCCCTTGGGTAGTGGAGCGTGTGCCGAGTAATATCCTGCTTGGTGCGTTCTGCGGACTCGTGGCTCTCTACTTCATACGCTCCATGACTGCCTGTGAGTATGTCTTTAGGAAACTGAAGAACCACAGCTGTGCAAAACTGGCTCTTGGAGGTATCATTCTTAGCACCTTGATCTTCCTCTTCCCTTCGCTCTATGGTGAGGGCTATAAGGATATCAATATTCTTCTTGGCGGAAGTACGCAGGAAGACTGGGATAAGGTGATGAACGGTTCGCTGTTCTATGGTCATGAGCATTGGCTTCTCGTTTATATTGGTATGATTGTGCTGACGAAATCATTTGCAACGGCATCTACTAATGGTGGTGGCGGTTGTGGTGGTACCTTCGCACCTTCGCTCTTTATTGGTGCCTTTGCTGGATTCTTCTTTGCACGCATCTGGAATATGTATGACTTAGGCGTTTATTTCCCTGAAAAGAATGCCGCTCTGCTTGGTATGGCAGGAGTCATGTCGGGCGTAATGCACGCTCCTCTTACTGGTATCTTCCTTATTGCCGAACTCACGGCAGGTTATGATCTCTTCATGCCGCTGATGATTACTTCCGTAAGCTCGTACTTAACAATTCTGATCTTCGAGCCTCATAGCATCTATGGTATGCGATTGGCTCGTGAAGGTAAGCTTATCACGCACCATACCGACCGTGCCGTACTCACGTTGATGAGCTTGGATAGCGTCATTGAGAGGGATTATGTGAGTGTTGATAAGGATATGGAGCTTGGCAAGTTGGTTCATGCGTTGAGTAAGTCGGGTAGCAGTCTTCTGCCTGTCCTTGACCGTGCAGGCAATCTTCTTGGTGAGATTGATATGAACAAACTTCGTCATATTGTTTTCCGCACGGAATTGTATCATCATTTCCGCGTATCGCAGTTGATGAGCGACCCACCTACGCAGCTCCGTCTTGGTGATCCTATGGAGGAGGTGGTAAAGGCATTCGACCAATATCACGCACATCAGTTACCTGTTATGGATGATCATAATCACCTCATAGGATATGTTTCCCGCAGTCACGTCTATGCGCAGTATAGAAAGATGGTGGCGGATTTGAGTAATGATTAAATGAAAAGTGAAAAATGAAAAATACAAGTTACAATCTTCGCGTAAAAGCGTAATCTGTATTTTATAATTTTTCATTGTTCATTTTTCATTTAAAATACTATCTTGTATTTTTCATTTTTCATTGTTCATTTTATAATTTAAAAAGAATTATGGATAAACAGAATCTTCGAATTATCTTCATTGGTACTCCCGAATTTGCGGTGGGTACTCTTTCTGCTCTCGTTGAGGGCGGATATAATGTCGTAGCAGTTGTTACTCAGCCAGATAAGCCAGTTGGGCGACATGGGTCTGTGCTTCAGCCATCACAGGTAAAGCAGTATGCGTTGGAGCATAACATCCCTGTGCTTCAGCCTGTTAAGATGAAGGACCCTGAGTTCGTGGAGCAGCTTCGTAGCTATAATGCGGACTTGCAGGTAGTCGTAGCCTTCCGTATGCTTCCTGAGATCGTCTGGGATATGCCACGCTTTGGTACGTTCAATGTTCATGCGGCACTTCTGCCACAGTATCGCGGTGCTGCTCCAATCAACTGGGCTATCATAAATGGCGAGACAAAGACTGGCGTCACCACCTTCTTCCTTGATCACGATATTGATACAGGCAGAATCATCAAGCAGAAGCCATTTGATGTGCCTGACGATGCCAACGTGGAGTATGTCTATGATGGATTGATGAAACTCGGTGCTGAGCTTGCCCTTGAGACTGTTGATGCCATCATTGCAGGTGATGGTAAGGTAGAGTCACTTCCGCAGAAAGATATGATTCCTGTCGGGAAGGAATTGCATAATGCTCCTAAGATTTTCAAGGAGACTTGTGAAATTGACTGGCACAAGACCGTGAAGCAATGTCATGACTTCGTGCGCGGACTCTCTCCAATACCAGGTTCATGGACTAACGTCACCCTTCCTGATGGTCGTGAAACGGTGATGAAGATCTACAAGGCTCAGAAGACCGACCGTAAGGCAGAAGCTCCTGGCACGGTTCATGCCGAGAAGAATCATCTCTACATCTCAGCGTCCGATTATCAGCTTGAAATCCTTGAAGTGCAGATTGCTGGCAAGAAGCGAATGGCTGCCCGTGATTTCGTTAATGGTTTGCTTCACTAACAAAAAATAAGTCGAGTTCGACTTATTTACTTAATAAAAAGAAACGACTTGCTACCATTGCGATAGCAAGTCGTTTTTATAATGTTATTGATAGTTCTTATTAGAACTTATAGCCAACTGTGAATGAGAGAGCGTTGAAAGAGCCGTCAATACCTGTGTCAGAAACCTTGCTGATACCGAAGTTATAACGAAGGTCGAACGAATACGAAATCATTGAACTCATAAGATGCACCAACAGGAACAGAGAAGAATGTTGACTTATACATATCCTTCACGTTCTCGCCAAGAACCTTATCCTCGCCATCAATCTTTGCAGTAGAGAGAATGTTCATAGCGATACCAGCTTTGAGAGCAAGTCCTGGCATTACATAATAGTTGGCTGTGATAGGGATATTGAAATAGTAATTGCTATAAATTACATCCTCATTTTGGGGATAGCCGCCGACGTTGTAATTGTAATTACCGATAAAAGCATTACGGCTAACGTTATGACCCGTAAAGTTAAGACCGAGAGCAGCACCAAACTTCTCGTTTACCATATACATACCCTCAACACCAGCTGTAAGAGCAAAACCACCATCTGCACCCTCACCAAAATCGCCAGTAGCGGTGGTGTAAGTGAAACCTACGTTAGGCTGCAAAGTGAAAGAACCTGCCTCTGACTGTGCAGAAGCTGAAATTGCCATGAAAGCGGCAGCAACAAATGCGAAAAATTTCTTCATGTTGAATACAATTTTTATAATTTCCTACTCTATCAAAGATTTTCGGAATCCTCTTTTTTAAATTGGTTATAAGGTTTGAAGGTTATGAGGTTGGGGAGGTCTGCATCGCCTATAAGCATTGTTCACAAGCTCACCAAGCTAAAGCAAGTCCTACCAGAGAACCAGAGCGTCATTAACCTTTTTTACCTTAATTTCGAGGTGCAAAAGTATATGTTTTTATTAGAACAGCCAAAGTTTTTAGGAAAAATAAACAAAAAAACGCACTTGTTAGTTAAAAGATGAAAATGAAAGATTAAAAGGTAAAAAACAAAAATCGACTTGCAACCAATATGATAGCAAGCCGATAGTTATACATGTATGCGTGAATTCGACAATGCGCACCTTTGGTGCTTTAACTGACAATAATTACCAATCTAACCAATCTTTACCCAATAAAAAAGAAAATTTATGGAAAAAAGATTGCGTAGATTGGTAATTATTGTCAGTTAAAAGCAACTTGTTGCTAATTTTTACTTTTAATCTCCTTAGAACTTATAGCCAACTGTGAATGAGAGAGCGTTGAAAGAGCCGTCAATACCTGTGTCAGAAACCTTGCTGATACCGAAGTTATAACGAAGGTCGAACCTACAGGAACTGTGAAGAATGTTGACTTGTAGAGATCCTTTACCTTGGTCTTTCCAACTGTTGCTCTACCCACAGTCCACTCGTACTCATCATAACCGTCAATCTTTGCAGTAGAGAGGAAGTTTATAGCGATACCAGCCTTGAGAGCAAGACCTGGAGCTACATAGTAGTTAGCTGTAACAGGGATGTTGAAGTAATAGTTGCTATAGATTTTATCCTCAGTTTTACCAGATAATGATGTTACTATTTCCACACTGGTATTGTAGCCTGTGAAGTTAAGACCGAGAGCAGCACCGAACTTGTCGTTGATCATATACATACCCTCAACACCAGCTGTAAGAGCAAAGCCACCGTCTGTATCCTTACCCCAGTCGCCAGTTGCAGTTGTGTAAGTAACACCTACGTTAGGCTGCAAAGTGAAAGAACCTGCCTCTGACTGTGCAGAAGCTGAAATTGCCATGAAAGCGGCAGCAACAAATGCGAAAAATTTCTTCAT